>VMDM01000005.1 GCA_008080815.1 Candidatus Nitrosopumilus sp. | reverse complement strand
GAGGTTGTTTAAGACTTTGTTATGTATAGCGGAGAGCTTGAAGTTCAAGCAAAAAGAAAGGCTATCGCAGTTCTACAAGATGAGATCAATAGAATTCTTAATGCATCTAGAGAATTAGCATCACTTCCAGAGTTGATGATAAAAAAAGACAAAAGCGGCATAAAAAATGCATTGGAGCAAATTTCAACAATTGAAGAAGAAGTTGAAAATTTGAGAAGAAAGATCACACGTGAAGTTGCTGATGTCGGAGGATTAATCATGAATAGAGAAAATCTTCTCAACACAGCATACACTATGGATGAAATTGCAGGATACATTACTGGAATATCATTCAAACTTTCAAATGTAAAATCCACCACTCTCAAGAGTGCAAAATTAGACAAAGAGTTAACAAATCTTATCGGACTAGTTGTAGACCAAGTTTACAAACTAAATGAGATAATTAGAAGTCTCAGTACAAACACTGCAAATGCAATTGAGCTTGCTCAAGAAACACAAAAGATTGAAAGAGAAATAGACATTAAATACAGACAGGCAACATTAACTCTTCTCAATGAAATCACAAACACAAAAGAATTATTGTTGTTAAAGGATGTGATTGAAGGAATTGAAGAGATGGCAGATAAATGTCAAAGAGTTTCTGATTCATTCATTCTTCTAGCATTGAGTCTATAAAACTCAGCTTCACTTTTTACTTTTCATTTATTTTTCATTGAATTCATATACATCAATCATTAGAAATTTGTGTGAAGGGAGAATTAATCGAAAATAGAGTAATTGTTTGGGATATTGAAGATTCAAAAAAATTATTTCAAAATGGATATTTTGGAAAACCAATTGGAATCCCAAAACCAAAAATTGAAGAGATTGATGCGCCTCTTGTTTTAGATTTAATTGAATCATTATACTTGTTGGAAAATAAAAAAATCAACATATCTAAATCAAAAAATAAAATATCAATTGAAGAAATGATCCAAATTTGTAAATTAGAACATCAAGACTTTGAAAAAAAATATCAAGTCTATAAAAATTTTAGAGACAAGGGATACATTGTGAATCCGGGAATAAAGTTTGGTTGTGATTTTGCAGTTTATGAAAAAGGTCCAGGTATTGATCATGCACCGTACTTAGTACAAGTGTACAACAGAGGAGAAACAATTTCTACAACAGGGATTGTTTTGGCGGGAAGATTAGCAACATCAGTAAAAAAACAATTCATTTTAGCAATCCCTAAAGGAAAAAACGAAGTAGATTATTTAGCACTTGATTGGTGGAAAGCCTAGATAGATTTTATGTGACCTGCTATCCTATTGTAAATTTCAAACATTTCTTTAGAAATTCCAAAAGCTAGATGATTATCCCATTTACCTCTAATTCGGACAGCACCATCAGTGGGTTCAATGTAAATTGATGCATTTTTGACAGATTGTTTTGAAAGCATTTCATTTAATTCATTGTCTTCATTGAGTTTTATTGCAATTAATCCTGGACCATTCCAAGAAACTGAAGTTACAGTTTTTGATGCAAAATGTCCTTTGGTAGCAAGAATACTCTTTGCTACATAATTGCCATCTTCAGAAGAAGTATCTTTTCTAACAATAAAGTGTGCTTGAAATCTATCTAAAGCACCCCAAGGCATTGGATTTGGATCTTGCATTTTTAACCCTTCTGAATTATTTGAATGACGTCAATATTTGAATTTTCAATTTCAAGACAACCACGATTAGTAATCATTCTTGGAGAATGTGCGAAATATCTACTGTAATAATCACCATGTTCAACATCATCAGTGCCAATGTCTTTAGCTTTGGAATCAATTCCAATCTCTTTTAACATACTGCTGTATTTTTCAGGCCATGTTTGATAAACAAATGTATCAGATTCTGAATCATGCATAATTATTCACAAATTTACCCACAAATAAAGATATCAAGAAAAGGTTCCAGATCCAAATAAATATCACAAAATATTTTAAATTTTAATTATGAAGTTTCAGGGCAAAGTTGCATTAGTAACGGGAAGTGGAACAGGAATTGGAAAAGCAATTGCGACAAAATTTGTTGAAAATGGAGCCACAGTGATTATTCTAGGTAGAAGAAAAGAGCCTTTAGAAGAAGCAGCAAATGAATTACAAAAAATTATTTCAGAGAAAAATACAGGAGCATCAGTTAAGATATTTCCAGGAGTAGATGTTGCTGACGAATCAGCTATGAATCAAATGTTTGACACTTTAAAAAATGAAAATGTAAATGTAGATTATTTAATAAATAATGCAGGAGTTTCAGGTCCAGTTACATGTTTTGCAAATGCTTCATTAGATGATTTCAAAAGTACAATTGGAATTCATCTTACTGGAACCTTCTGGGGTTCAGTACAAGCCCTAAAAGTAATGAAAGAAGGTGCAAAAATCATTACAATATCTACTTTCTTTACTGAAGAAAGACCATTAGAACAAAGACCATACAGATTTAGAAGTCCATACACTGCATCACAAGGAGCAAAAAATAGACTTGCAGAAGCAATGTCATGGGAATTAACAGATAAAGGAATAATTTCAATTGCAACAAATCCTGGTCCTGTTCATTCTGACAGAATTTACAAGACAGTATATCCTAAAGCTGCAGCAGAATTTATGAGAGTTAGTGGATTTGAAGAACTTACACCAATTGAAGTGGAATCAGCTGCTAAAGAACTATTACCATTACTTGGTGAAGAAGAATCATTTATTCAAAATGGAATTACAGAAGCTGCAACAAAACTTGCAAATGGTAGAGATGTTGAAAAATTAAAAACCACATTTTCTAATCTCTTAAATAAAATTCAAACAATTGCTGAAAAAGTACAAAATAATACATCACATATGATTGCAAATAGAGAATTTCTATCACAATCACAAGTTGCTGAATCTGTTCTAAATCTATGTGATGACGAAATTGCAAGAATTTTGAACGGTAAAGTAATTCCAGGAGATAGAGTGTTTTATCCAGTTAAACCACATGTTGGAACAACAACTCCAAATGTTCATCAAATTAATTTTTCTGGAAAATCAATTGTTTTTACAATTGATGGAACAGATTCAACTGATGCAGAAAGGGTTGTATTTTTAGCAGATTACATTCAAAAGAACGGCGGAAAAGTAGCATGTTTCATTTCACCATCAACTCCAACAAATGTACAAGAACAAATTAGTTCAAAATGTCATTCTCATATTGTAGATATTAAGAAACCAGAGGAAGTTCAAAGATGGTTAAACACTGCAAAAACCAACTTAGGTGATATTTTAGCAGTCATTCACATTACAGGTAAATTACCTGAAATTTCAAAATTAACAGAACTAAATCGTGCAGGATGGGAAGAATTAACCGAGAAATTCATTTCAACCCCAGCTAATGTCGCACAAAGAGCACTACAGCAATTTGTTCCAGGTGGGGACAAGGATCCAAGACTATACAAAGATGCAAAAGGAGCAATCATGATAATTGGTCCAGATTTGCCTTCAGGTAAAAAGGTCTCAGGTACTGCTAGAGCTCAAGTTGAAGTATTCAGAGGGGCATTAAGACCATTTACAACAACTACAAATCAAGAACTAAGTGATGTGTTGAATTCAAAAATAAGAATATTCTCAATTTTCCCAGGTTCAATCTCAGGAGCAGAACCAAACCACCAAAGAATTGCTGAAGCATTGAACTTTCTAGTTTCTGAACATGCCGCAGAATCATCAGAAGTAACATTCTGTGTTGATGAATCCAGATAATGAAAAAATTTTCAGAGTTTAGAGTAGGAGATTCATTTTTTTCAACCTGCAGTATTTCTGAAAAAGAGTTAGAAGAATATCTTAATTTCTCTAGAGTAAGAAATGCATTTTTAGAAAATAAAAATAAAGGAGAACAGATTATTTCTGGTCGGGCAATTTTATCGAGAATGGAGGGAGAATTTACAAGATTAAGTCAAATTTATGGAAATCACATAATATTTTTGGGTACAGATGGAGATCCAAATTGGGAAAATAGAAACACCAGGTTTCTGAAACCACTATTAACGGATCAAGTTTTAAAATTGAAATTCATAATTTCAGAAGTAGAAGAAATCGATGAAGAGTATGGAAAAATTTTTGTAGATTATGAAGGAACTAATAATGAAGGAGACGCAGTAGTTATTTCAAAGAGGAACATATACAGAATTAAAAAGGAACCACCAAAATAGTTAATTAAAAACAGGAGAGCCGACATTGTCTCTCCCACCCCAAATCAAAAGATTTGAGAACAATATTAATTACAAAATTTGTATAAAAGCAATTAAAAAAATCCGAGGCTAAATGAATTTCCGGTAGCAGAATCAAAAAATAATTTTATCGCTGCAATTAAAATAACAATTGAAACCAAAATTTGAAGAAATTTCTCTTTAATTTCTAATGACAATCTTGCACCTACAAATCCACCAATAAAAGATCCAAGTGCAAGAAATCCAGATTGAATAAAATCAGGATGGCCTAAAAAGCTATGTACAATTACTCCAGACAAAGATGCAAAAAGTAAAATTAATTGTGATGTAGGAGCTGCTTTTTTCATCATCATTCCCATTCCAACAACCATTAATGGAACAAAAATTATTCCACCACCTATTCCAAAAAATGAGGAGATAATGCCAGCAAAGAAACTTGCAAAAATTGAAAAGAACAATAGTTGTTTGGTAAGTTTTTTTTGCTTACTCTCTAGATTTCGTCTAACAAAAATGTAAATCGCTGATGCTATCAAAACCAACCCAAACAAGATTTTGAATAAATCTGATGAAACATCAGATGAAAATAAAGCACCCAAAACGGTACCAGGAATAGATAACAATCCCAGTTTAACACCTAATGAGTAATCAATTCTTTTTTGTCGAGTATATGAAATTGTGGAAGCTATTGAATTACTTAATGCTGCAAACAGACTATTACTTGCAGCTGTTGTTGGAGGAAACCCCAAAAATGTGAGAATAGGAACAACGATAATTCCACCACCCAATCCAATCATAGACCCCAAGACACCAGCTGCAAAACCTAAAGGAATTAACCATATTTGTTCAATCATAACTAGTTCAATTGATTAAATGATTATTGAATAATTAGACTTTTTTAATTATGTACAATGTCTGAATAATAGAATTTTCAGTTTGAGAGATTTCTAAAACCAGTTTTGTATCAGAAAGATTATCAACAGTAGATTTCATAAATGGTTTATTACTTTCATTAAAAAATTTATGAGATTCTAAAATCCAGTTAGAAATATCTGAAAATGAGGTAGAGTTGTACTCAGCCCAACAGTCACACACTAAATCTTTTACCAGTATTTCAAAAATTATTGGCACACTAGGCTCAGAAATTGAAGTTGTTTCAAATGTTGCCAATGCAAACATTGTAACTTCAGGACTACCTCCAAAATTGATGTTTCCAATAGAATCACCTTGAGAATTTACTACAGCAGTGGTTGTGCAATATGTAATTAATGAAGAATCAATGTCTGAAATATTAGGACAGTATGATTCTATTGTATAATCAGTAATTGGAACAGGTGTAGAGACAATAATATTTTTTTGTTTTAAGGAATTTTGTATTTTTTCAATATCATAATATGAAAAACCATCTAAATTGACAACGTTATTTGGTTTTGGGTCATTGATTGGTATGAGTAAGTATATTGATAAAACAATAATGCCAATTACAGGGATTAAAATTAGTTTATTCACAAATCTAATCAAAAACTTTGTCTGATAAGCTTTTGCAATATTAGATTGAAATTACAGTTAATTTTGAATCAGAATTTATTTGATGTCTTTCAATAAAACCCGACGTCACTTCAATAACATATAATGATTCTGCATTAGGAACAATACTTTGACAGGTTGCAATTTCTAAAACCGCTTTGCATGGAGGTACATTCTTTTCAAGATGAACCAAATTTCCATTTTCATCAAACCACATCATGTCTAATGAAAATTGCATATTTAGCATCCATAATGAGTACATTCCAGGAGAGTCAAATACAAAAATCATTCCCTGATCATTTGGGAGTGGATCTTGGAACATTAATCCTCTAACTCTTCTGGGTTCAGTATCAGCAATTTGGACCTCCAATGGAATATCGTCAATCAGTATAGTTCCTCTTGGAAATTCAACCGTTTCCAATTTACTTTCACTTGGAATTGATAATAAACCAATTACACCAATAATTACAGCAGCAATTGTAATAGGAATTAACGCCTGTGTTCTAGTAGTCATAAGAATAATTTTGCTAAGCTTCTAAAATACGTTAATTATTCAATTACAACTTTATACAATATCATCTGAATGTTGTTATGAGTAGAGGAGGAGCTCTTCCTTTAGATTTTAATTCAGATAAAAGCATGCCGGGAAGATACGAAGAAAGTAATAGAGAATATGAAATAATTTTTCAACCAACAATATCAAGTAAACCAAAGAATAATGCATTAGTAATAGGAGTAATAATTTTTGGAATATTTTCAATCGGATTTTATTCATTTTATTATTTTAATCAATCAGAAATTGATAGTGAAATTTCTAAAAACACCATAGGAAATGATGAAGCACTACTAATTGAAAAATATCAAGTAGGGAGATTCGGAAGTGATCATCAACATGCAGCAATTTTAATTACAATTGGTGGAGAACAGCTTAATTTGGGAATTCAACAATTCCAATTAAAAAGCAAGTATATTCATTTTGAAGATGGAAATACATATCTAATTCACAGACATGCAACAGGAGTTCCACTTGAAATGCTATTTTCTAGTATTAACATAGAAATTACAGAGAATTGCATAGTTATTCAATATTATAATGATGAAAAAGAAAAAGAATTTTGTAATAATGATAAATTACAGATTTTCATAAATGATAAGGAATTTGAAGGTAATTTACTTGAATACGTCATTAAACAAAATGATAGAATTTTGATTTCAGATGAATCAAGAGATTTAAAAAAATATTTGAATTATCTTAATTCATTTGAAATACCCAATTTAGAGAGAAAACAATTTTCAAATAATGGAAATGAGATTTTTATCTAGTTCTAAAAGACTTTACTTTTAAAATCATTAAGTGATGAAAAAGTTTCTTTAGTTTGTAGACCTATATCGCTAATGGTAGAGCTGTTGTATTTTTTTTCCAAATATCGCCCTGCTAAAATCATTGGTCCACCAACAGCACACGTAATCCCAGTGGGTTCAGGAATCCACAACATCAAAAATCCAATTTTTTGAATTTTTTTGCCAGGTGCTGGTGCTTTTTGAAGTGATCTAAGTGAGCTGGCAGTCCCAGGACCGTCCATTTTTGCCATATCTGCATACAAATTTGCTCGTCTATTTGCAGAATCAGAAAATTTTCGAATTTTTTCCAATCTTGCTTTTAAAGGATCAACCATGAATAGTTTCTTTCAATAAAAAATTAGATAAAAAACAAAGATCAGTAACTGTAACTTTCATGTCAATAAAGAATAACCTAAATTTCCACTGAGACACTCAATTATATCAGTAAAATCAACAAAATTAAATGAAAACCCGAGATTCTAAACGGCTTGATTCAATAAAAGCAGCTCATGAATCTGAAAAAACAAAATCAAGTACCAGAATGGAGGACTATCTGGAAATTATTTCTGAATTAGTTGAATTGAAAGGATATGCTACAACATTAGATATCTCAAGATACATGCATGTTAGTGCACCTAGTGTAACAAAAATGCTTCAAAGGCTAGACGAAGCAGGATTTTTAGAATATGAAAAATATCACGGAATAAACCTAACTTCGAAGGGAACTCAAGTTGCCGAAGGAATTAGACAGAAACATGGAATTTTACTTGAATTTTTTGAAATTTTAGGGGTCGGTTATGATACTGCCAATCAAGATACAGAAGGAATCGAACATCACCTTAACCCCAAAACAATTAAACAGTTAAGAAAGTTCATCACATTTCTTAAATCAAATCCAAAAATAATTAAAGAATTCAATAATCTTTAAGAAAAATCTGAATATCATTTTTTGATGATGCAAATTCCATAAGATCCCTACCAGTTTGTGAACGCCTGGGGATTTTAATTTGTCCCTTTCTACCAATTCGTTCTGAAGATAAAAGATTTCCATTAACAAAAATTTCTGCATATTGAGAAGCATATTTTCTACCAACATCAATTAAAAAAGAGGTTTTAGATTCATTAAATGAAAATGATAACGAATTTGAATTAAATAATTCAGAGTTATTTTCTCTTTCAACAACATCAACATGAATATTCAAAATTTTTTCAATTTCATTAATTTTACTTCCTCCACGACCAATAATAGATGGAATGACATTAGAACTCACTTTTACACGGACACTATTTTCACTTAATAATTCCACTATAGCATCAGAATCAAATTTTTTAAAAAATTCAGATATTTTATCTTCAGCTAATTTTTGAATACTATTTTTATTTTTTTTATTTACTGGAATGAGTACATTCTCTTCACCAAATGTATAAATTTCATATTCAAGATTTTGATCATAAAAGTTTCTAATCTCAATTACAGGTCTTGCTAAATCAGATTCAGTCATTCCAGAAGGAACTTTAACTTTTAATTCTAATTCATAGACATTTTTTATTTCACCCCCGTGAACAAAAACTACAGTATCAAGTATACTAGGAATCATACCAAGTTCTATCTTTCCAATAAATCTTTGAATTGCATCAATTGGAGCATTTGCATGAATGACTCCAACCATGCCAACACCAGTTAATCTGAGATCTGCAAACGTTCTAAAATCTTCTTTTCTTCTAACCTCATCAAAAATTACATAATCAGGTCGTACCAGTAATAAAATATCTGCAGAATTATCAAAACTTCCATCCAATTTGCTATATTGGGTAATCCCAGAATCAACCTGTAAATCACGAGGAGATTCAAAAGTTTTAACAATTTTTTGCTGTGAATTGTAGAAATTTGCCAGTCCAGAGGCAAGTGTACTTTTTCCAGAACCAGGAGCACCAGAAATAACTATCCCTTCGGCGCGTTGTGAAAATCTATCCATTAGTTTTTCAGGAAGCGAGTATTCCATCAATGACATTTTTTTAATTGGATGAACTATAGTTACTTCATAATTTTCAGAAAATGGTGGAAAAGTAATCACAATTCTATAATCTCGATATTGAATTACAGTGGCTCCATTTTTTGTTAAATCCGGAAGAATTTTTTGATTTTTGCATAAATCAAGTATTTGAGATATTAGTTCTTTTAAATTTTCAAGTGTTAGTTTTTCTTCGGAAATTTTTTCAAGTGTAAAGTTTCCAGGAAATCCACGTTTAGCAAGAGGGAATTCATTTTCTTTAAGATGAATACTCATTGTCTGTGAATCAAAATATTTTTCAAAAGTAGGATTTTGAGTTAAATTATCATCTGAAAGTAAAATGGAAGAAACTCCTTTTGATGTGGCAAGAATATTTTGTAGATTATCAGATGTTACTAATGTTGCTTGAAATTCTTTTGCAAAATCAATAATTTTTGAATCAATTCTACCAACTTTAGCAAATTTTACATCATCACTAGTTACATGATCACCAGTAGTTGTAAAAACATAATTTTTTTGATTGCATAATATTCTAATTTTTGTGATTTGTTCCAATCCAGTAAACCCTTCAGGATAATTCCTAGAAGCCTGAGATTGTAATTCATCAAAAACTGGTTGAGGCAGTATTATTTCACATTCATTATAATTTTTAGAATCAAGGTGCGAAAGAAACAATCCATTAATTATAACACTAGTGTCAGGAACAAATTTTTCCATCTAAAATACCCTATTGTGTGATCTTAAATTACTTTATCAGTAGGAACTATAGAATCCAAAAAATCAAGGTACCAGGAGAACCGCAGTGCCCACAATTACAAGAAACCCAATAAAGAGAAAAGATCTTTCACGATGATCCCTCAATAATTTTGGTTCGGACATGAAGGGCATTGATTTATCAAATATTTTAAAACAAATATCATAATCTTAAGAAATTATGATACAATCAAAGTAGATCAAAGAAAACAAGCTATGGAAACTAAAATTGCTCACAACGGGTAAAAAATTCACAAATTATAACAAATACTCATGACAGACACAGAAAAGAATCATGATTTTTACAATCATTGTAATGAATATTTTGATTTTTTAAGAAAAGAGGGAAAAACAGATTTTGAATTTGAAGATGAGTATTTCTTCACACTGCCAGCCATATCTAATCATAATTAATCATAAGATATAGGAATGGGACAATAAAAATAGTAATTATGCTAGAACCGATTCAAGTATCAAATAAAATTATTGAAAGAAGTAAGAAATATTCAATTGATTATTGTGATGTAAGATTCGAAGAAAAAGAAAGAAAATCATGTTTGTTTGAAAATAATGAAATTGAATCAATTAAATCAGAAAGAGATGTTGGATATGGAATAAAGTTTTTAAAAAATAACACATGGCATTTTTTTTCAATTACAGATCCAATAAACTATAATCAAATTGAATCAAATTTAGATACGATTTTTAAAAATTCAGAAAGTAATCAAAATAATAATAAAAAAGACATTACATCTATACCCATCACAAAAACTGAAATTGATTATTCATTCAAGGAAAAACCCAATATTGATGAGATTATAAAAATTTCCAAAGAATGCAGTCACATAATTCACGAGTATAAAAAAATTAAAAAGTCCATAATTAATCCATGGTTCACAGATAATACAAAAATTTTTATCAATTCAGAAGGAAGTGAAATAATACAGAAATTTTCAGATGTAGTTTTTGAAATAAATGTGATTGCCCATGAAGAAGGCATTACACAATCAATAAATGCCACAGAAGGAGGTAGAGGAGGATTAGAATTAATCACAGACAAAAATAAGATATTTGAAACAGCCAAAAGAATAGCCTCAAAATCAGTTGAATTGCTTTCTGCAAAAACAATCAAAGAAGAAAATGCATCAGTTGTGATGAATCCAGATTTTGTCGCACTATTAACCCATGAAATTCTAGGGCACCCATCTGAAGGAGATCGAGTTCTAGGTAAAGAGATTGCTTGGGCAGGAGGGTCATGGTGGAAAGGAAAACTTAATGAAAAAATTGGTTCAGAATCTCTTAATGTTTTTGATGATCCAACATTAGAAAAAACTTTAGGATGGTATTATTTTGATGACGAAGGAGTCCAAACAAAAAGAACAGACATAATCGAAAAAGGAGTTTTGAAAAAGCATTTTCAAAGTAGAGAAACTTCAAAAATTTTCAATACAGACCCGACTGGAAATATGAGAGCCACCAATTTTAGATATGTTCCGCTAATCAGAATGGCATGTACATGTATTGGACAAGGAGATTACAAGGTTGATGAAATGATTAGCGAGATTAAGGATGGGTATTTGATTTCAGATATGAAAATTCCATCAATAGATATGAATCGATATAATTGGAGCATATCATGTCAATATGCAAATAAAATTGAAAATGGTGAAATTACAGATTTACTAAGGGATGTAATCGTGATGGGCACAGCTCCTGAATTTTTTAATTCAATTGATGCCTGTGGAAATGATTTCACAGTAAGACCAATTGTTAATTGTGGAAAAGGTGATCCAATGCAATCAATGATAATGGGAAATGGGGGACCATCAATAAGAGGGAAAGCAACTGTAAAGAGTGTAGATTAAATGAATAATACAATTGAGAAAATAAAACAACAAGTGATTAATTGTAAAAAATGTAAATTGAGTGAAACTAGAACAAATGCAGTTCCTGGAAAAGGAAATTTCAAGGCAGATGTTATTTTAATTGGTGAGGCGCCGGGTAGAAATGAAGATAAAAATGGAGAACCATTTGTGGGAGCTGCTGGAAAAAGACTTGAAGAGGCATTAAAAAAAACAGGAATTGAAAGAAAAGATGTCTATATTACAAATGTAGTAAAATGTAGACCACCCTCAAATCGAGTTCCTATTGACGAAGAGCGAAAAGCATGTCAAGATTACATTAAAAATGAAATTAAGATCATTCAACCAAAAATTATTTGTATTTTGGGAAATACCGCATTTAATTCCATGTTAGGAGGTGGAGAAATTACCAAATTTAGAGGTAAAACGGTTAGAAAAAATAATCAAATCTATTTTCTTACAATTCATCCTGCTGCAACTATCTACAATCAAAAATTAATTCAAATTCTAGATGAAGATATAGAACGACTGTTTTCGCTAGTAGATAATTTAAAAAAATCATTGGAGGTTTCAATAGATATTGAAATCTCTTCCTAGAGAATTTTATTACAGTAATACACTTCAACTAGCAAAAAATTTGCTAGGAATGAAAATTGTGAGAGTTTCAAATGACAAAATTTTATCAGGTATTATTTCAGAAACTGAAGCATATAGGGCATCAGATGATCCTGCAAGTCATGCATACAAAAAAATGTCAAATAGAAATAAACCAATGTTTGGTGAGGTAGGTTTTGCCTATGTTTATTTCACATATGGAATGCATTTTTGTTTTAATGTTGTAGGAAGAAGTAAAAATTACAAAGCAGGGGCAGTGCTTATTCGTTCTATAATACCAGTAGACGGAATTGATCAAATGATTAAGAACAGAAAAATCAATGATTTGAAAAACATCTCAAACGGTCCTGCAAAATTAACTCAAGCATTAAAAATTTCCAAAGAAGATAACGGAGTAGATCTTGTAAATAATTCAAAATTATTCATTACAAACGGAGTTACTCCTGAAAAAATCACATCTTCACCTAGGATAGGAATCAGTGTAGCCACAGAGAAAAAATGGAATTTTAAGATGATTTGTTAGAATCTTCATCATCAACTAATGTCCATGGTGCAAAACGACCTAAAATCCTAGTCCAATCTAATCTTAAAAGCAAAATAATTACCGCAGCCATACTTATTCCAAAAACAACAATTCCAATGTAAATGGGAGTAGAATCATCAATATTTTCTAAAAATGGTTCAACAAGAGAAAATCCTAGATAATGTGAGATAGCTACAATGATGTAACTTAAGACAATTTTTCCAGCCAAAGTTGCTACAAAAAATCTTTTTGGATTATACTTTGCTAAACCTAATGGAACATAAACTAAATCATCAGGAATGGGGGTAGCAGCTGCAAAGAATGCGGCTGCTGCACCATATCTTTTGACAAGACGTTCAAAAGGACGCATTCGTTTTCTTGTTTTTTCTGCAATAATTTTTCTTCCCCCATAGCTTACATAGAAAATAATTTGTTTTGCAATTGTAGCAGTTATTGCAGAAAGTAGTGCTAGAATATGAAGATCGAATTGGTCACCAACTGCCATGGTTGCCAATAACAAGAATCCGGGTAATGGGATGAAGGGAACCAAAGAACCAAAAAAATTAACCAATGCTAAACTGAGATATCCTAATTCAGGAGCAAAAGGGAATAAATCAACAAGATCCACATGGATTGTTTCTACACGAGATATTTAATTAAACCCAAAATCATTCTAGGATCATTAAAATATCTAATTTTTGAGTGATAGACATGGTAAAAAAAGATCAGCAAGAAATCTGTGACTCTATAGCAAAAATTAGTCCATACATTAGATTTGTAGGGGTAATTGGTGAAAGCGGTGAGTTGTTAGCGTATAAAAGAAGAACAGATTTAGTACCACTTCTTAATGAAAAAAATACTCAGTATCAATTTTCTCATATCGCAATAAAAACCGACCTTGAAGGATTTTTTGATAAAAATCTTGGAGAGATAGAATTTGTCTGGGAAGAAAGAAAAAAAGTTCAAACCATTTCATTTGCAATAAAAAAATCCAGAGTATGGGTATCAATTGATAAAAAAGTCATCAGATCAGAAATGTTAAGAATAATTGATGCATGCCTTCCAGTTGTCAAGAAATTCTCATAAATTGAAATGCCCTTACTGTGAAATTGATCTAGACTCATTAAACATGTCAGAAGGTCTTAAGCATATACTAGAACATAAAAAGAATAATCAATCTTAACTTATTTTTAACAGAACAAGTAAGAAAAATAGTGACAGATACAAATGAAATTGAAAAAATAATAGATGAAATTTCATTTATTAAAACAAAATCAAAAAATTATGAAGATATGGAAGTAGAAGAGATTAGCAATGAATTACGAATGATTATGGAATTTGAACAAAAAGCAGTTAAAAAAATTGAAGAGTTTGAACAAAAATCAAAAGATAAAGATTTTGTAGAATATCTTAAAATGATTTCAAAAAACACAACACAAAGAGAAATTTCAAAAATTCAGGAAATATATTTGCAAAAAATTGATGAGAAATATCTTAAAAAATAAAATTATTCTTTCTCATCATATAACCAGCATCTAACATATCCAGTTTCTGTTATGAACTTTGGAGGAATTGATTCACATTTCTCAAAAGCATGAGGACATCTATCAACAAATTGACACTTAGTAGGCATCATGTTTAACCTTGGAGGAACTCCTTCTATTGATTGAGGTTTTTGACCATTAAGAGTTGGAATTGATTTCAATAGGGCTTGAGTATAGGGATGTTTTGGATTAGAGTAAACATCATCTAAGGAGCCAAATTCAACCATGTTTCCACCATACATAATTCCAATTTTATCAGAAATTTCAGATAAGACGCCTAAATCATGAGTGATAAACATGAAAGACATACCTTTAGTCTTTAATTTTTTTAATGTGTTAATGATTTGAGCTTGAGTTAAGACATCTAAAGCAGTAGTAGGTTCATCAGCAATAACAAATTTGGGAGATAAAATTAATGCCATAGCAATGATTACTCTTTGTTTCATACCTCCGCTTAGTTCATGAGGATACTTGGAAAGGATATCATGGGATAAATTAACAGTTGCAAGCGAGTCTTCAATTAGTTTTTCTTTGTTACCTGAAAAATGATGTTGAGTTAAAATTTCCAAAAATTGTTCATTTATAGTAAAAACAGGATCCAGAGAATTCATTGCTCCTTGAAAAATCATGGAAATTTCTTTCCATCTAAATTTCTCATTAAATTCTTGATCAGAGATAGATAGCAAATCTTTACCATTAAAAATTATTTTACCCTCTGAATCCCCATTTTGTATAGATCGGATTAAAGATAATCCCAATGTACTTTTTCCGCATGCACTCTCACCTGCAATTCCAATTGATTCTCCAGAAGTAATTGAAAAATCAACATTAGTCACTGCATAAACGGATTCTTTTTGAGTATGATATTGTGTTGAAAGAGAAGACACATCGAGAAATTTCATATGATTACTATGAAATACTGACATTTTTGTTTTACATAAGATTAGAGAATCTTATCAGTCACTAAGGATATAAACAACATCACTAAAATTAAAAAAATCGATTCAAATGATGCTTCCAATATGTATTTTTGATGCAAAAAATCAGGTATTATGCCCACAGTGCGAAACAAAATTAGAATCTGGAAAAATTTCCAAGTCAGATATTGAAGCATCATTTATTCTTGCAAAAACTGCAAAAACAGTTTCAGATGTTGATAATTTTTCATTGTTTTCATGTAAAGAATTTCAAGGAAATTACGTAATTTCACTTGCAAAAGAGGACATAATTAGGATCAGACAAAGCAGAACTCTGTATAGAGTATTACAGGAGCAATTTAAGGGAAAAATTTGGCTGGTTGAAGCAAATGAATCAGATAAACAATTTATCGAGGATTTGTTTTTTCCAACAAAAATCCTATCTATCAATTCAGTATGGGCACCAGGAGGATTACAAAAGACAAAAGCAGTTGTTTCAGGTAGATGGACCTCCAAATTTCCAATAAATATAGATCATGTCAAGGATATCGTAAAAAGAGCCCGAAACCTTGACATTGATATAGAATTTGAGGTACAGAAAAGGTAAGAAAAATGGTTTTTGTTAAAACGCACGATATTTCAGAAATAACGTCAGAATTAATTGGAAAACAGGTAGTATTAGGAGGTTGGATTGAAGATTTACGAAAATTAGGAAAAATGTCTTTTATTACATTAAGGGACATTTCTGGAATTTCCCAAATTATTGTCAAAGGTCAATTGAATGAAAATCTGGGAGAAATTAACAGACAAAGTGTTGTAAGCATTAAAGGGATAGTACAAGAAACCAAAGCACGAGATTTCAAATTTGAAATCAATGCTGAGGAGATTGAAGTTTTAGGAAAAGCAATTCATCCATTACCTGTGGACCCAATTGGTAGAGTTGAAAGCAATATTGACACAAGATTAAATCATAGAGCATTAGATATGAGAAATCAAAAAACTGCATCAATTTTTAAACTGAGACATTACGTACTTCAGTCATTACGAAAAACATTATCTGAGAAGAAGTTTCTTGAGATAACAACACCAAAAATTATAGGAAGTGCAAGTGAAGGAGGTGCAAATCTTTTCTCATTAGAGTATTTTGGAAAAAAGGCATACCTTGCACAAAGTCCACAACTTTACAAAGAGCAAATGACAATTGGTTTAGAAAGAGTTTTTGAGATTTCAAATTTCTATAGAGCTGAAAATTCTCACACAGGAAGACACCTTAGTGAATTTACAAGTATTGACATCGAAGCAGCATTTATGGACTATAGTGATGTGATGGATGTTTTAGAATCTCTTGTCATGGAGGTTTACAAATACACTTCAGAGAATTGTAAACAAGAACAAGAAAACATAGGTCATAAAATTGAAGTTCCAAAATCACCGTTTGAACGAGTTACATACAATCAATGTGTGGAGGAATTAAAAAGTGAAGGTGAAAAGATTGAATTTGGAGATGACTTGTTAGACTCTCATCTCAGAATAATTGGTGAAAAACATCCGGGATTTTTCTTCTTGACAGATTGGCCACTAAAACTAAAACCATTTTACATTAGAGCAAAAGATGAAGACCCAACACTTTCACGTTCATTTGATTTACAATTTGGATATCTAGAACTTTCCTCAGGAGGAACCAGACTTCATAATCCAGAAATGCTTAGAAACAGATTGAAGGAACAAGGTCTGGACCCTAGTCAATTTGGAGATCATTTGAAAGCATTTGATTGGGGAATGCCCCCACATTCTGGTTGGGGAATGGGATTAGACAGACTAATGACTACATTGATTGGAATTGATAATGTACGTGAAGTAGTACTTTACCCAAGAGATCCCGATAGATTACACCCATAATTCATTCAGATTTTTATTATTTCAAATTTAGAAGAAAATATGATTGAAAAAGATGATGCAAAAAAAGTCCTAGAAGTAATTGGCAATAATTTGATTGGAGTATCACATGACTCAAAGAGTTTTGTGAAACTACCAGATGAATTCTGGGGATATTTTGCCAGAGGTCACGATACAAAAGGAAACTTTGGAGTGATTGTAACATATTCTGAAAATGGGCAAGATGTTGATGAATTAATCAAAATGTACGAAGATTGGGTTAATAAAAATAAATCAAAATCAGAATAAATTATTTGGTTTCAAGTAATAATTTTCTGTAACCCTGACATTCCTTACATATGGGTTTATCTTTGTATTTTGGATTTCCTTCTTTAATTTTTAAGGTACCATCAGCGAGTTTACAAATACAACATTTAACCATAAAAAATCAAAGGATATCTAATTAATAAAAATTAGGAATTTTGAAAAAGAGATAAATTCAAAGATGAGGATCTATTATAGTGTACAAATGTGATTTTTGTGGTTCAAATTTTGGAGACAGAGTATGTTATTTTTGTGAAAGGGATTGCTGTACATCATGTATGGTAGACGATAGAACAAGATGTAAAGAATGCTACATTAAAAAAAGAAAACTAGGATGGAAGAAAATCATCAAGAGAAACAAAGTTGTTTTAATTTTTATTGGTTGTTTGTGGTTTTATGCAGTTTTTCCAGGACCATTTTTACCAGGACTTGATCCTAACTTTTATGCAATTTCAGTTGTTGCAGCATTACTAATTATGATTCCAATCTGTTTAGCGTTATTTTTTTGGTCATTGAATCCACCAAAATCAGATTTAAAAAGAAAAAAAGACTAGAGTAATTTTGTAATTTCTCTTGTAAATTCAGAAGTGGTTTTATCTCCACCAATATCTTTGGTTTTCAAACCCTTTTTGACTAAATCAAAAATTACTGATTCAATTTTTGTACCTACATCAAAACATTTTGAATCATTGTTTTTCTTGCCCAACCAATCAAACATCATTTTTAATGATAAAAGAAATGATGAAGGGTTTGCAATATTTTGTCCTGCAATATCAAATGCTGCACCATGAACGGGTTCAAACAATGCAAAATTATCTCCAATATTAGCTGCAGGTGCCATACCTAATCCTCCAACAACTTGAGACGATTCATCAGATAGAATGTCGCCAAATAGATTCGTTGTAACAATTACATCAAATTTTTGTGGTTGCCTAATCAGATTCATAGCGCATGCATCAACATACATCTCTTCAAATTCTATCTGAGGATACTCTCTGGAAATTTCCTTACAAGAATCAGCAAAAAGTGTGTCAGTTACACGCATTACATTTGATTTGTGTACACATGTGACTTTTTTCATATTGTTTCTTTGAACTGCAGTCTCAAATGCATATTTGGCAATTCTTTTGGATGCCTTTTCTGAGATAATTCTTAGAGCAACAGCAGCGTCACCAAGACGAAATTCCTTCCCAGTATACAGATCTTCAGTATTTTCTCTTACTATTACCATATCAATATCATCTCTTAATGCAGGCATTTGTGGATATGATTTTGCCGGACGAATGTTTGCATACAAATCAAACATTCGTCTTAAAACAACTATAACATCTGCTGCGCTCTCACCTACAGGAGCTTTAAGACATACATCTGAATTTTTTATTGATTTAACAGTATCTTCAGGTAAAGCATTTCCAGTTTGTTTTAATGCAATATCTCCTGCAAGTAGTTTTTGTATATCAAATTTTAAATCAGTTTTATCATGAATTGTTTCAAGAACTGAAATTGCTGATTCAGATAATTCAGGACCAATTCCATCGCCAGTAATCAAGGAGATTTTATACATAATTATTCAAAACATGTTTTTTAGTTAGTTTGTTTTTCTTGTAGGATTTTTTTTAGCATGATTCTGTTTATAGCGTCAATAACAGCTTTGACTGAAGTAGTTACAATATCTTCACCAACAGATTTTGCTGAGACTTTGTTTCCCATTGCATCTTCTACTTTAACAGTTACTTCACACAAAGCACTAGAACCACCGCTGATTGATGCCAGACCATAATCTTTGATACGGATTTCGGAAAGTTTTCCTGTAATTTTCTGAATTGCATTTAGAGCAGCGTCAACTGGACCCACACCATAATCAGTTCCAACATGATCTTCTCCATTTACATTTAATTTTACAAATGCATATGGCATTGTTCCAATTCCAGTAGATACTGAAAATCCGGTTAGTTGTACCAATCGCTTTAATTCTTTATCACCCATTACTTCACTAGCGATAGATAGAAGTTCAACATCAGTCAATTGTTTTCCTTGATCACCAATCACTTTTACTTTATCCAAAATTTGTTTTGATTGAGATTCACTTGGTTTTACACCATATTCAGCAAGCATAGCATTCATTCCGTGAACTCCTGCATGTTTTCCTACTTGAAGCCATCTCTTCCTTCCAACTAATTCAGGGCTAATTGGTTCATAGGTTAGAGGATTATTTAGAACACCATGAGTGTGAATACCAGATTCATGACCAAATGCATTTGCTCCTACAATTGCTTTATTTGGTTGGACAATAATTCCAACAGTTTTTGAAATATATCGTGATGTCTCATAGATTAATTCAGATTTGATATTAGTTTCATATTTTTGATCATAAGGCAAACATTTGAGTGCCATAGAAAGTTCTTCAAGAGAAGCATTGCCTGCACGTTCACCAATTCCGTTAATTGTAACATGTGCACATGCAGCACCTGCATGAATTCCTGCCAACGAATTTGCAACAGCCAATCCAAAATCATTGTGACAATGAACACTGACTGGAAGTTTTGTTGCCTCAATAGTGTCTTTAGTTATTTGAGCCATATATTCAGGAGTGGAATAACCAACAGTATCAGGAATGTTGACTCTATCTGCACCAGCTTTTGCAACTTCACCAAAAACTTTTTTCAAAAATTCTCTATCAGTTCTAGATGCATCTTCTGCTGAAAATTCTACTTGTAAGCCACGGGATTTACCATATTCGACTGCTTCAATTGCTTTTTCTAATGCTTGTTCTCTTGTCATTTGAAGTTTGTATTGTAAATGAATATCAGATGTAGCAATGAATGTATGAATATAATTTAGACCTGCATCAACTGCAGCATCAATATCTTTTTTGATTGTTCTAGTAAGACCAGTAATTTCACAAGATAATCCCTCAGAAGTAATCATCTTAACTGCTTTTGATTCACCTTCAGAAATTACTGGAAATCCTGCTTCAATTGCATCTACACCTAATTCATCTAATTTTTTTGCAATTGAGAGTTTTTGATCTGGTGATAAAGAAACACCGATTGTTTGCTCTCCATCTCTTAAAGTGGTATCAAAAATTCTTACTTTCAATCTGCACCACTTCTTTGTAATGCTGCAACACCAGTACGTGCAACATCAATAATTCCAAAGGGTTTAGCCAATTCTTCAAATGCTTTAATTTGATCAGGGGTTGCAGTTAATTCAACCATAATTGAGTCTTTTTTAACATCATGAACTTTTCCCCCATAGGCATTTGCCAGTTTATTAATTTCCATACTATCATTAGCATTACGTATCTTTATCTTAAAAATACTGAGTTCTCTAAATACAGATTTGTGCTCATCTAAACGCTCGACTTTAACAGTATCAATCATTTTATCGAGTTGTTTTACAATTTGATCTATTTGTTTTTCATCACCAATTGTGGTAATGGTCATTTTTGATAATTCAGGATTCTCAGTTACCCCTACAGAGATACTATCAATATTGAAATTTCTAGATCTAAACAAGTGTGTAACTTGAAATAAAATTCCCGGTTTATTTTCTACAAGAATTGAAAGAATTGCCCACATCTTTATCACTATGATGGTAAAATCATGTCCTTTAATGAAGTTCCAGGTGCAACAAAAGGCAATACATCTTCTTCAGGATCAATTGGGATATCAATTACAGTTGCAACATCACTGCTAAGAGCATCTTTGATTGCTTTATCTAATTCATCCATTGATTGTGCACGAATTCCTTGAGCACCATACGATTGTGCTAATTTCACATAGTCAGGACATTTTCCTTGATCAACACCAATCATTCTTCTATCATAAAATGTTCTTTGCCATTGAGCAACCATTCCCAATGTGAAATTATTTAGTAAAAATACGATGACAGGAATATCTTCTAAAACAGCAGTAGCAAGAGAATTCTCAGTCATTGAAAAACTGCCATCACCTGCAATATCTACAACAGGTACGTCGGGTCGTGCAACTTTAGCACCGATTGCTGCAGGGAATCCCCAACCCATTGTACCTAATCCAGTAGAACTAAAGAATGTTCCAGGTTGAATTACATCATAAAATAATGATGCCCACATTTGGTGTTGTCCAACTTCTGTTGTAATGATAGATTCCTTTGGTAAAAGTTCTCTTAATTTTCTCAATAATTTTGCAGCACCCATTTCACCAGGATGGAGTTTTAGATTTTCACGCCAGTAAGCTCTTGTTTCTTTAACATGTTTCACCCATTCATTTTCTTCTGTTTTTTTAATTGCTTTTTGAAGTAATAATTTTACCATTACTCGAAGTGAAACTTTGACATCACCAATAACTGCAACTTGAGTAGTTTGATTCTTTCCAATTTCTGCAGGATCAACGTCCATGTGAATAATTTTCAGATTCTTTTCAAATGCTTCAAAGGTTCCTACAGACCTATCTGAAAAACGTGTACCAATTGCCAAAACACAATCAGCTTCAGACATAATTTTATTTGCTTCAGCGTGACCGTGCATTCCAATTGGACCTAGAGATAATGGATGAGTTTCAGGAAATGCGCCCTTTCCCTTGAATGTTGTAACTACTGGAAGCATTAATGTTTCAGCAATTGCTTGTAATTCAGCAAAAGCTGAAGAGATAATGGTTCCACCACCAGCTAAAATAACTGGTTTCTGGGAAGAGAGAAGCATATCGATTGCTCTTTCAACATTTACGATATCAGGATCAGAATAAGGATGATATCCTCGAATTTTAAAAATTTCTGGAAATTCCATAGGAGCTTCATTTTGTTGGACATCTTTTGGAATGTCAATCAATACAGGTCCAGGTCTTCCAGTCTCTGCAATATAGAAACCCTTTTTCACTACACTTGGAATTTCTTGTGCAGTTCTTGGTTGAAATGCGTACTTGACACAAGGGTTTGCCATTCCAATAATATCACTCTCTTGAAAAGCATCTCTTCCAATCATTGCGACAGGAACTTGTCCAGTAATTGCCACCATAGGAGCAGAATCCGCTTGAGCAGTTGCAATACCAGTTAGAATGTTTGTTGCACCAGGACCTGAGGTTGCAAAACAGACTCCAGGTTTTCTACTAACTCTACCAAATCCATCAGCCATATGTGCAGCTGATTGTTCATGTCTAACAAGAATATGACGAATATTACATCGTGCAAATTCATCATACATTGGAAGATTTGCACCTCCAGGTAATCCAAATACCTGCTTTACACCTTCTTTTTCCATTGCAGTCATGAGCGCTTTGGCGCCTGTCATTGTTTCCATATTATTTCACCAAATTTTTTTCCATAATTTTAATGTGTTATAGTTTAGTGACTAATCTAAAGGAGTAATAACAACTCACAATTTTTTGGTAATCTTTTATTCATTGAAATCAAAAAAATAACCAAATTTTGATTAATAAAGATTCTCTATCAAACTTTTGACACTATGATTAATCTCATAAGACTTAAACTTAGAATCTAACGGATTTGATTAAACATGTCAGATAATGAAGAAATTATCAGAGTTATTGAATCACTGTTTGAGGCAGGTATTTCAAAAGATACTGGGATATTAAGAGAAATTCATTTGAATGATCCAAAATTTTCTAGTTTTAGTGATTTGCCACCATTTGATCTAAAAGATTTCCAGACAACAATTGAATTAGAAGAATTACGATTTGTCAGTATTTCTGATTACAGTTATCAGATAAAGAATCCAAAAATAAGTATTTTTGATGATATGGCAATTGTGGCAATGGAATTAATTCAAAAAGGAATGTTGGTGGATAATAGAACATACACTGGTGAACATATGGAAATTCATGGAAGAGCATCATTTGTGTTGGTAAAAACTCCAGAATGGAAGATAGCACATTTCCATCTATCTAGAACAGACTAGATATTTTATTTAGAATTGGGTTTTTGGTTGTTTGGTTTTTTGTTTTGTTTGTTGTTTGGTTTGTTATTCTTGTTAGGATTATTATTTGGTTTTTTGTTTTGAGTGTTTGGTTTATTGTTATTTTTTTTAGGATTGCTGTTTGATTTTTTTTGTTTGTTGTTTGGTTTGTTATTCTTGTTAGGATTGTTGTTTGGTTTTTTGTTTTGTTTGTTAGAATTCTTTTTGTTTTTAGATTCTTCATTAATGAGTTGTTTGTAAATTTTAAAGGCTTGATCGACATTTGCATTTCCATGAACAATTGCTCTAACTGCACGAATCATTGCCACTGGATGATCAGATTGCCAGATGTTTCTTCCCATATCAACACCAACAGCACCACCTTTGATTGCATTGTATGTTAATTGCAAAGCATCACGTTCAGGAATTTTTTTACCACCAGCAACAATAATTGGAACTGGACATGATTGAACAACTTTTTCAAAGTTTTCACAATAGTAAGTTTTTACAATATGGGCACCTTGTTCTGCTGCCATTCTACATGCAAGTGAAAGATATCTAGCATCTTTTCCTAATTCTTTTCCAACCGCAGTAACAGCTAATACAGGAATTCCATAAGATTCTGCCTCACTAACTAATTTTCCCAAATTCACAACTGTTTGATATTCATATTTTGAGCCAACAAAGATGGACATTGCTAATGCACTTGCATTGAGTCTGATTGCGTCCTGAATGGATACTGTAATGTCTTCTTGTGAGAGGTCATCTCCAATAATACTTGAACCGCCAGACACTCTGAGTACCATAGGAGTGTTTGTTTCAGGTGCAACGGAGGTTCTTTGAACACCTCTAGTTAGCATTAAAGAGTCACAATATTTCAAAAGAGGGGCAATTACTTTTTTTGGATTTTCTAATTTCTCAGTTGGTCCAAGAAAATAACCATGATCAACTGCCAACATTAAAGCACGGTTATTGTGTGGTTTGATAATACTAGATAATCTATTTTTTAATCCCCAATCCATGTGGGCGGTTTGAAAATACCTTTCTTAAGCCTTTCTCATTTAGTAATGATAATTTTCATGGCACCCTCTCCAGTTCTAGCATGTTCAAATGCCTTTTGAGTATCCATTATAGAGTATTTGTGAGTGATTAAGGATTCAACATCAATTTGTTTTGATTCAATCAAGTTTAGTGCTTCTTTAGTATCAGAATCAGATGCAGCATAACTTGTAACCAAAGTAATTTCTTTTGAATAAATTTTACTCATATCAAGATTAATTTTTGCACCTTTAGAAGGAACACCAAACATCATAATCGAGCCACCTTTCCTTACCATTTCAATTGCATCTTCAAGTGGTTTCAGACTACTTGTTGCAACAATCGCAACATCAACACCGATTTCATTTGTATGTTGTGAAATTTTTTCAAATCTCTTTTCATCCATAGAATTAATTGATTCTGTGATATTGAGTTTTTTTGCAAAATCTAATCGAAAATCATTTACATCAAAACAAAATATTTTAGAGAATTTTTTTGCTTGTGCAATTTTAACATGCATCATTCCGGTGGGACCAACTCCAAAAATAGCAACACTATCTCCACTTTGGTAATTGAATTTGGTCCATGCTCTAACACAGCATGCAAGAGGTTCAATCATTGCTGCTGCTTCAAAAGATGTTGATTCAGCAATTTTTAAAACTCCACCATGAGACACATTCCATGCTGGAACTACATACTGTTCAGATAATCCACATGGGGAGAGATTTGTTTCATAGTATTTTTTACACATTGTTTCGTTTCCATGATTGCAAAAATGGCAATCATAGCACGGAACATGATGATGTGTAAAAACACGATCACCCTTTTTAAAATCAGTAACATCATTTGCAACATCAATTACTACTCCTGCAGGTTCATGTCCTAAACGCATAGATGGTTGACCATATTCACCAAATACTTTTTCCAAGTCTGAACCACATATTCCACATGCATGCATTTGAACTAAAATTTCACCAGATGACAAGTCAGGAGTTTGTGAATCAGATACAGAGATTACAGATGGCTCTTTGACAAAAGCAGTTTTCATACAAATTTACGTTTGAATTGAATATAAGTAGATTAAAAATTTAGACACCAAGAATCTTTTTGAGCATTACTCTATAGTCTACTTCACTTTTTTCACTACCAGTTGCAGGTAATGCAAATACAAGAGTTGATTTTTGAGCTCTTAATTGTGTCAATTGATCATTGATTGGTTCAGAAATATCATCACTTACCAAAACAAGTCCAACATCTGAGTCATCAGTTAATTTTTGAATTTCAGAGAGGGCATTTTTTGGTGAATCTACAATTTTTCCAGGAACGCCTGCTAATTGAAAACTAGTTACAAAAGATTTGCTTCCAACAGTGAAGATCTTCATCAAGAAAAATTCCCGTTATTACCAATTTAACCCTTTTTGGAGAGATAGATCTGGAAAGATTGATTTAGTTTAGAAATTTAGATAAAACATGTCAGAAATAGATACACAAAAAGATGTTTTTCTCTTTTTGCATGGTAGAATGGATCTTAAAGAAAAAGCAACCAATGCTTTGACTGCAAAGGGATTTTCTGCAGATAAAATCACAATGGCACTACCAACTAAAGTTGGAAATGTTGGAGATTATATGGCAATGTTGTGGATGCCTCCAAATCCAGATCAAATCAAAATTCAGCAAATCACAAAAGTTGAACAAGTTGAACCAGAAGGAATGATTGGTTTGTGGAAAGGAGTTTCAAAGGATGACATTGAATCTATCCCTCTCGGATAATTCTAACTAAATCCTGCACCAAACTCAGAGCCTTTATCTAACAAATCTCCAGAATCTGAATTTTTTAATTTTCTATAAAGTAGAGTTTCATAAACAAGTTTCATAGCTGATTCATCATCTAAATTACAATCAGATTTTATCATGTTCTTGTATTTTTCCAATACAGAATCATCTTGCTCATCAGGAGAAACTCCATCATGAATCATCAAATTAGCAATTTTTTCAATCTCGATATTTTGAGTATTTTCATCCATAGACATCATAGATTATTCTAGTTATTAATGGATTCGAAAGTTTCCCTTAAGATCAGAAATTAATGCAGATATGAAATTTTCAAATTCATCATCAGAAAATATGATTTTTTCAAATTGGTTTGTCTCAATTGCGATTTTGGCAGAATCTAAATGATAACAGTAATCTTTTCCATTTAATTTTCCAAAATAGAATCCAGGACATGAGCAATAAATCGAATCAGGGTCTATCCAATGTTCTTCTCCTTTACCAACAACAGTCCAGATCTTTGTCATGCTTGGTTCAAAAACATGTAACTTTACTCGTTTTTCAGATACCATGAACTCAATTTTTTCAGAATCAGACTTCACAAGAATTTAATCACTTAACCTCAAAATAACTTTGATGTTACAGACAAGAATAGTTCCATCAAAACCCGCACTGATTTTAGAGGGACTAAAAAAATATCTTGTAATCACAGATCTGCACATTGGATTTGAAAGTTCCATGCAATCAAATGAAATATTTCTTGGAAAGAATTCATCAATCCATCAGACAATTGAGGAAGTCGAATCATTAATTGATGATGAAAAACCAGATTCACTTATTTTGCTTGGAGATATAAAATCAAGCGTAAAAGTTATTTCAAAAAACGAATGGGACGAAGTACCACTATTTTTTAAAAAAATTAGTGAGAAATGTGACATAATCACGGTTCCAGGTAATCATGATGGAAATTTGGAGAAACTAATTCCAGATAATATTACAACGATTAGTTCGATTGGTATGATTGATGAAAATATTCTTTTTACACATGGACATACAATGCCGACTGAAAATTTTTCTCAAGTGGAAAAAATTATCATGGGACATGTTCATCCAGTATTTTTTCAAGAAGAGTCAATTATGAATGGTCAAAGAGTATGGGTGTCAATGAAAATAAAAAAAGAAAATATTTTTCCATCATCGTCAGGCGAATTAGAAGTCATTATCATTCCATCTTTTAATAGATACTTTTATGCAACTCATAAAAGAAATTATAAAAAATCAATTTCCCCAATAATAAATCGTGCAGAAATTTTATCTGCAAAAATTGTTTCTCTAGATGGAGTTATTTTGGGAGATGAATCGATAATCAAACAGGTTTTGTAAATTAAGAATAATCATCATATGATTCTATAGGATTTTTTGTAGTTTCATTTGTTCTTAACCACTCTAATGTCTTTACAAATGAATCTGCTAACTCAATGGTAGTTAATACTGGAATTCCTAACTCTAAGGATTTTCTTCTAATTTGATATTCATCTTCTAACATACCAACATATTTTTCCAATGTTGAGGTACTAGGAATATTAATTATAAAATCAATTTTTCGCTCATAAAGTAAATCAGCAATGTTTGGTTTTCTTTGAGGTTCTGAAATTTTATGAACAACATCAATTGTTCCTAATTTTTCTTCAAAGAATTCTTTTGTATGTTCGGTTGCTAAAATTTGGAATCCCAATTCTTTGAGTTTGGCAATAGATGGAAGTAATTTTTCTTTGTTGGTTGAACCACCGACAGTTACAACTGCAGTGCCTTTGTCAGGCAAGTTGAATCCTACTGAAGTCAATCCCTTAGAAAGAGCGTCGTAAAAACTGTCTCCAAAGCATGCTGCCTCACCAGTAGATTGCATTTCAACGCCTAATGCAATATCTGCGCCTTCCAACTGCATAAATGAGAATTGAGGTACTTTGATTCCATAATTATGAATTTTTTGCCACTTGTTTTCAGGAATTTTAGGCAGAGGTTTGTCCAAAATGGCTTTAGATGCAAGTGAAATCAAATTGGTTTTGACAAATTTGGAAACAAAAGGCATTGAACGAGATGCTCTAATGTTTAGTTCAATTACATAGACATGATCATCATGAATAAGAAATTGGAGATTGAATGGACCTTTTACATTAAAGGTTAATGCAATCTTTTTTGTGTATTCAGTTATGGTTTCAATTATTTTGTTACTTAATCTCCAGGGAGGAATACACATCATTGCATCACCAGAATGAACACCTGCACTATCAATATGTTCAACAATTGCACCAATTACAACTTCTTTACCATTACTTACTCCATCAACATCTACTTCCAGCGAGTTTAACATGAATTTTGAAATAACTACGGGGTGATCCGGAGAAACATCTGTTGCCTCTTTGACATATGTCTTTAATTCATCTTGAGACCAAACTACTTTCATTGCAGCACCAGATAATACATAAGAAGGTCTTACAATTACTGGAAATCCCACAGTATCTGCAAAGCTTTTTGCTTCATTCAAATTTGAAAATGCTTGCCATAATGGTTGTTTAATGTGTAGTTTGTCTAGTTCTGCACTAAATTTAGAACGATCTTCTGCACGGTCTACATCGTGTGCAGAAGTTCCAAGAATTTTAACTCCATGTTTTGACAATGATGGTGTTAAATTATTTGCAGTTTGTCCACCAACACAAGTGATTATACCTTTAGGATTTTCAAAATCAACAATATCTAAAATTCGTTCTTCAGTCAATTCTTCAAAATACAACCTACTACAAATATCATAATCAGTTGAAACCGTTTCAGGATTACAATTTACAACAGAGACATTTTTTTCTCCATTTTCTTGCAAACCCCAAACCATGTTTACCGTTCCCCAATCAAATTCAACGCTACTTCCAATCCTATATGGTCCGGCTCCAAGAACAGTGATTCCTTTTTCATCAGCTGAAATTTGAACATCATTGGAATTACCCCCATAAGTCAAGTAGAGATAATTTGTTACAGCAGGCCACTCAGCTGCTAGAGTATCAATTTGCTTTACAGCAGGCACAATTCCATGCTTTTTACGCATGCTTCGAACATCATCAGGGGTTGTATTTTTTGCTCTAGCAATCTGTTTATCTGAAAAACCTTGTTTTTTTGCAGAACGTAGTAATGATTCATCTAGTTCTGAATCTTCTAACTGCTTTTGAGTATCAACAATGTTTTTGATTTTTTCAATAAACCAAGGATCAATTGAAGATAACTGATAAATTCTCTGGACTGAAATTCCCATCTTTAGAGCAATTGCAACATTGTACAAAATTTGATCATCATGATGAGATAATTTGAATTCAATTTCTTCTTCAGTGAATGTTTGTCCATTTGAACGATTCAAAACTAAACCATCGTTTCCAATATCCAGCATACGAATGGCTTTTTGGAATGATTCTTCAAAGGTTCTACCTACTGCCATTACTTCACCAACTGATTTCATTGTTGGACCCAATCTACGATTTACAAGTTCAAATTTTGAGAAATCCCATCTTGGGTGTTTACAAACAATATAATCCAATGAAGGTTCAAAACATGCAGTAGTACTTTTTGTAATTCTATTTACTAGTTCTGATAAATTATATCCCAATCCAATTTTTGCAGACATGTAAGCAAGTGGATACCCAGTTGCTTTACTTGCAAGTGCAGAGGAACGTGAGAGTCTAGGATTGATTTCAATTGCAACATATCTATCAGAATCAGAATCAAGTGCATATTGGATATTACATTCTCCTACGATGCCAACATGTTTTGTTGCACGTAGTGCTGCAGAACGTAACATGTGATATTCATGATTATCAATTGTTTGAGATGGAGCAACAACAATGTTGTCACCTGTGTGAACTTTCATTGAAAGAACATTTTCCATATTACATACAATTACATTATTTCCATCATAGTCTTGCATTACCTCATATTCAATTTGCTTCCAGTGACCAATGTATTCTTCAATTAAGACCTGCCCAACAAGACTTGCTCTAAGACCCCTCTCAACTATCTCGTGTAATTCTATCTCATTATAGGCAACACCTCCTCCTCTTCCTCCTAGTGTGTATGCAACTCGAATAATGACAGGATAACTGAGTTCTTCAGCAGTTTTTTTGGCATCTTCAAAATTTGTGACGGTTCTGCTCTTTAGCACTGGCACGCCTACTTCAGTCATAGAATCTTTGAATAATTGACGGTCCTCTGTTCTCTGAATACCTTTGACTTGAGTTCCAAGAACTTTGACACCATATTTTTGTAAAACATTGTTTTCTTCTAATTTGACTCCACAGTTTAGTGCAGTTTGTCCACCATATGCCAACATGATTCCATCAGGTCTTTCTTTTTCAATTATTGATTCAACATATTGAGGAGTAACTGGTAAGAGATACACTTGGTCTGCAAATCTAGTATCTGTTTGAATTGTTGCAATATTTGGATTGATTAAAACACTTTTGAGACCATCTTCATGAATTGCTTTTAGACATTGACTTCCAGAATAATCAAATTCACCAGCTTCACCGATTTTAATTGCACCACTACCAAGAACAAGTATTTTGTTTAATGATTCGTTTTTTGGCAATTACTTTTTCTCCATTAATTTTTTTAATTCTTCAAAAACAAATTTGCAATCAAATGGTCCTGGAGCAGCTTCTGGGTGAAATTGAACTGCAATGCAATTTTGTTTTTTATGTTTGATTCCTTCAACAGTTTTATCATCAGCGTTTGTAAACCACAAATTAAAATCAGAATTTGCAAGGGATTCAGGCTTTATTCCATATCCATGATTTTGACTAGTGACATAAACCTGATTATTTTCTAAATTAATACAAGGTTTGTTTTGACCTCTATGTCCATATTTTAATTTGTAAGTTTCAGTATTTCCTGCAATTCCAATAATTTGTGCACCCAAACAGATTCCTAATGTTGGAGTGTTTGTTTCAATTAATTTTTTTGCAGTATCAATTGTTGCAGGACAATTTTGTGGATCACCTGGACCACTACTCAATACAACTCCTTTTGGATTATATGACATTATTTTTTCAAATGGAGTGTCCCATGGAACCAATATTGCTTTGTATCCTAAATCACGAACATTTCGAATAATTGCATTTTTTGCACCAGTGTCAACTACCACAATGCATTCATCTTCTGAGCCGAATTGTTTTTCTTGTTTTGTTGAAACTCTATCCATGAATTGCTCAGAATTGTAATTAGGCGCCTGATTGAGTTGTTGTTTTATTTCTTCATCATTAATTGGGGTATCAGATACGGCTAATGCAGCCATCATTACACCACCATTTCGTAGTTTTTTTGTTAATTCCCTAGTATCAATTCCAGAGATACCTGGAACTTTTTCATTAAACAGCCATTCATCTAAAGTCATATGCATATTCCAGTGACTTGCTGTGTGAGATAATTCATGAACTACAAGACCTCTAATTTGCATTACATCAGATTCAAAATATTTTGAAATTCCATCTTCATCTTTTGCAGATGGGTCAGGTACACCATAATTTCCAACAAGAGGGTAAGTTAGAGTAAGAATTTGTCCATTATATGATGGATCAGTTAATGCTTCAGTATAACCGACCATTCCAGTGTTAAAAACAATCTCTCCAAAAACAGTTGTTGAAAAACCAAAACCTTCACCTTCAAGAACAGATCCATCGTCAAAGATCAGTTTTCCAAACTTCTTTGCGTGTTGAGATTTCTTTGTAGTAATTGTGACCCTCGAATAGTCGTAGTCAAAGGGAATTTAAATTTAGTGTATAACTTTTGGAAGAAATTTTTGATCGCAGAAAATCTACAATGCTTGGAATTCTTCACTCCATTTATGATATGCTCGAATCATATCCATGGAGACACTTGGTTTTCTTCTTGCCATGATATCCTTAAAGTCAGATGTAGTAAGATCTCTTGGTTGAATTGGCTCTTCACCTTCTACTGGTTCATGATAATCAGGAGCATTAAAGATCTCATGAACAGTTTTGATTTGTGCTGCTTGACAAATATCTTTAATGTCACTTGCACTATAACCGTCAAATAATTTTGCAAGTTCAGTCGTGTTGACACGATAATCTTTTTTGAGTTTTGCAGTATATTGTTCAAAGAGATTCACTCTTGCTTCAAGAGTTGGCAATGAGACATAGATTCTCTTTTGGAATCTTCTCAAAAATGGCCAATCAAGACTCCATGGTTTGTTTGTTGCACCAATTACATACAACATCAAATCTTTGCCTTTTCCGTTTACACCGTCCATTTCAGTCAAGAATTGGTTCTTGGTTCTTACTTCTCCACCAACCTCACTGTTTCTAGAACCTAAAAGTGAATCTACTTCATCAACAAATAAAATTACAGGTTTTCCTTCTTTTTCAGCATAACTTCTTGCCATAGTAAATAATTTTGACACATTTTTTTCTGCTTCACCTAACCATTTACTCATCATTGATGATGCATCTACATTGATAAAGTAACCGTCCATTTCATTTGCAGTTGCAGCTGCAAGCATTGTCTTTCCAGTTCCTGGTGGTCCATAAAGCAACATTCCTTTTGGCCAACCTAGTGGAAACAAATCAGGTCTTTTAGTTGGATAAACAATTGATTCTCTTAATGCACTTTTTGCATCATCTAAGCCAATAACTTGATCCCAAGTTACATCAGGTTTTTCTTTTAAAACAAGTTCTTCAAAATCATTTTCAGATTCTTGTCTTTGAATTGATTTTTTCTGCTCTTCATCAGTTGCTTTTGAATCTACAACGGGTTCAACACCATGTGCCTGTTGAAGTGCATTGATTCTATTATGATATGAATTGCATCTATCTTTGTAAATTGGATTTAGTTTACTGTTTGGATATAATTGGATTAATTTCACTAGTGCATCAATTGCATGTTGATAATGTGTTATGGCCATACCTCTGGCTCCTTGAGAATCGCATTTTATTGCCTCTGAAGCATATTTGCTTGCAGTGTTTTCTAGTTCTTGTGGTGCCATGCTCATTTTTAATTACCTTGTTCAGAATTTTCTTGAGAATTTTCATGGTAACCTTGTGAGTTAACATGTGTGACAAAATTGGTTAAATTAATTGGACTAGTTTCATATTCGTTATACTCGGGACCGTTGTTAAATTCAGGCTTAAAATCGGATTTTTTGGCAATATCGATATGAGTATCTTTGATTTTATTGATGGAGTCTTCTGCAGACAAAATTAATTCAGAAATCTCATCATCTAGATTGGTAATAGAGCAGGCAGCATCAGATACCACGCCTGCAAAATGCTTTAGAATTTCAGACATTTCCTTCTTATCTTCATATTTGCATATTAGAAAATCAGCAATACCTACAATTTTTTTTAAATCCTGTAATTCCTCGATGGATAATTTTTCAACTAGTTTTTCATCAGAGGGTTTTAGTTCTGTAATTTTTTTGTCGATTTTTGATGAAAGAGATTTGATTCTATCAATATCCTTTGAAAAATCAAACTAGGGAGATAACATGTTCAAGTTAGAGTCCACGATCAAATTTACTTTATCAATCATTTTTGTTGAAGCATCACTGGATGTAGAAAAATCAAATCTTGCTTTTGTTAGTGCCGCTGAATCTAGAACGATACTGCCCAAATGGACAGATAACTCTGATAATTTTTGACTAGAATAAGGCATCAATGAGAACAGTCTTGCACTAATTGTTCTAATTACAGGTATTACAGAAGGAAGTTTTTCAGGAATACTGTGAATTCCAGAGATACATTGTAGTTGTTTTTTGACTAAAGAGAGTACTTCTTGGGAAAATAGTAAGGTTTTTTCTAATTCAAACCCAGATACATGAGATTTATCTGATTCATCAAAATCACTCATAAAATCTTGATTGGAAGAATTGACATCTAGTCTTCTATCATTAATTTGAGATACAATATCATCTAATAATTTCATCGAGTAATCCAATCTAGGAACAATTGTTACTGAATGAGAGATTTTTTCATCGATGAGATGTTCATTTATTTCTACTAACATGAAAAGGAATTCGATATTTTGTATTTGAGTAAGATGTACCAAATTATTTAGTCACCGCAGTTACAGGATACCAGAGATACAATTTTGAAAAATTTTGAGTAATTGTGTAAAGGAATTTAGCTCTCAATTTTACCTAATAACAAAGCAATCAAAATTATGGCAAATGAACGCTCATTGACTGTAAGCCTAGAAGAGTTCGGATTGAGCAAATATGAGGCTCAGGCATACGTAGCACTTATCGCAAAAGGTACAATTTCTGCAGGAGAATTAGCCTACTATTCAGAGATTCCAAGAACAAAAATCTATCCAACTTTACTTAAACTGGAAAACAAGAAATTGGCAATAATTTCAAAGAGCAAACCCATCATGTGTACAGCAATTGCTCCTGAAGATGCATTTGATGAGATTATTCATGAACAGATTAACAAAGTAAATGCTATGAACTCCCTTGTATCTAATCTGAAAAAAGCCAGTGAGGAAAGCAGAAAGGCAAGAGGTTCAGAAGAAAAAAGATATTTCCATATCAGTGGAAATAATGTTCTACCACAATTACAAATGATGATTGAAGGGGCAAAATCATCAATTAAGATCATGGCTGACCAGTGGGGATTAGGATTACTGGCAGAATGTAAAGAACAAATGGTTTCAGTATTGAGAAGAAATCTTGATGTTAAATTACTAATTACACCATCACACATTTGTTCAGAACATTTTAGAATGATACCTGATGGTGTAGATATTAGATCATCAGAGATAACACAGAATTGTTTTATTTTTGATGAAACAGAAATTTTACTTGTAGATAATGATAATGGAAAGGGCGCAACTTTTTCATCAACAGATATTCTTAGTCACAATCAAGAGAAAATATTTTCAAATATTTGGAAGAATGCAGTTAAGACAAAAGCTCTTGCAGACATGTCAAAAAATGAGGCTCAAGAGATATACAAAATTATCAAAACAGTTTCAGAATTTGGTTTGATACACATACTAAATTCATCATTTGTTTCAAAGAAACCCGAAATTGAGTTATTCAAATTACTAGAGAAAAATGGTGTATCATTGAAAACAAAATCCCTTGATGACATTATTGAGATGATGGATGCAGTAGTCAAGATCACCTGTTCAGGACATGTAAATTTTGAGGCAAATACAAAAAACATTACAGTTGAATCCAAATTAAATAGCGGTCATTCATTACCATGGGTTTCAATTTTAGATGGCTGTCTACAAAAACAAGGTTACAAAACACGAACTGTATACAATAGTAATTCTACAAAAGGCGAAAAAGTTCTAATTAAAATTTCTAAAAACTAAAATCACGCTTTTTTTGAATAATTTTCATGATTGAAGATAAAATCAAAGAAATGGGAATTACTTTAGAAGCACCTCCAGCTCCTGCAGGTTCTTACATTCCAGTAGTCATTACAGGTAATTTGGCATATGTTTCAGGTCAAATTCCATTTCTGAATGGTAAAGTCGAGTTCACTGGCAAAGTGACTGATGATACAATTGAAACAGGTCAAAAATCTGCCAGATTGTGTGTAATCAATATTTTATCACAATTAAAAAAAGAACTTGGCGACCTGGACAGAATTGAAAAATTTGTTAGATTAAATGGATTTGTCAATGCAGGTCCAGAATTTTCAATGCACCCCAAAGTCATCAATGGAGCATCTGACTTGTTGTTTGAAATTTTTGGTGATAAAGGAAAACATACAAGAATTGCTCTTGGTGTTTCGAATCTACCACTTAATTCAATGACTGAAATTGATGCAATAGTTCAGATAAAATAAATTAATTTTTAATTTTTTTATTTAATTCTGTGATGAATTTTTTTATTTTTGGTTTTGGAATGACTGCACCGCATGCTTTATCATGACCACCTCCAGAACCACCCAATTCAGATGCAAGGAGATTAACAATTTTTCCAAGATGAACCTTACAGTTTTTTGAACCTCTCACAGATACTGCGTAAATTCCATGATCAACTCTCTCTTTGTATGCAACACCAACATCTTTTTTGGATAATCCCATAACAAAGTTGACTGCACCGCTTGCTCCTGAATCAAGAATTTCCATATATCCTAGATTCTTCATTGTCTTCATTCCTTGTTTTACTTTGGCAATTATTTGTGCTAATTTTTCAACTTGAAGTTGTGCAAATTCATAGGTGTTTGGAATATCATGTGGGAATTTAGAGTCTGCCAATTCTTCAACCAAATATAGTAAATAATCAGGATCCTTTTGATGTCCAACAATATTGTAAGTCATTGTTGTTGCACTAATCAGTGCAAACTGTCTATCATACATTTGAAGTAATTTTGATGCAACAGGACGATCCTCCATATAATCAGTAATTGCAGCACAGCATGCAACAAAGCTAGCATGATCATTTAATTTTGATTTAAAGGCATCATAAACTTGAACAGTGGTACATTCGTTTACGTTATGAATGACTTTAACTTTGATTTTTTCTAAAGCCTTAACCACATTAGGATCAATATCATGATGATCAATGTAAGTAACAGATACTTTGTTTTTTCTTAAATCACTCAGAAGATTAATGAATTCATCTTGAGTGTTCTTACTTAGACCCAAGTCACAGATGAATAATGTTTTTAATTTTTCATCAGTTGCCACTTGCCTAATTGCATCCATTTGTCCAGGATAATCAACTAAAATTGCATCACCGCCAAATGCTTGACGAATTAATGCAGCAGAACTGATTCCATCATTATCTTCCTTGTGAGAAATACAAATTAATTTAGTTCGTAATGATTTTGGTGATTTTTTAGTAACCTTTTTTGTGACAGTTTTCTTGGTGGTTTTTTTAGTAGATGATTTTGGTGATTTTTTAGTAACTGATTTTTTTACACCAGTTTTCTTGGTGGTTTTTTTAGTAGATGATTTTGCAGTTTTTTTAGTAACTGATTTTTTAACTGCCAACATGAAAACCGACGCTGTCCCTCATTTAAATGAAATATAGAATCTAGTTTTTTCTAGAATTTTTGATTTTTTGATCAATCAAATTTGTTGAATCAAGGTAGATTTCATAAAGTGAGTGTCCCTCTAATTGATTCTGTCGATCGATTTCTTGAATTTTGATCAATTCCTCTTTTGAAGCAGATAGAATCAAGTCATCTAAATTTGTGAGTTGTTTTCTTTCGGATTGATTCATAATAATTGATGAATAATTCTCTTTTATGATCAAGTGTTGCCAATATAGACAAAAAGATCAATTTCAGAGACCTTTTTTTGAGAAAATATAATAGCAGTTTTTTTCTAGGCTCAGTATGGAGACAAAAAATATTGGATTGAGAGGTGTCGAAGTTGCAGATACGAGAATTTCCAATATTGATGGTGAGAAAGGCAGACTAATCTATCGTGGATACGACATTATGGATTTGGTTGAAAATTCAACCTTTGAAGAAACCGCATATCTCTTACTATATGACAACTTACCTACCAAAGTACAATTAGATGATTTTAATGCCAAATTAATCGAGGCAAGATACATTCCAAAGCAAATGCAAAAAAACATGGGAAACTGGAGAAAAGATGCAGACCCAATGGATATGTTACAAGCATTTGTTTCTGCACTAGCAGGGTATTATGATGAAGAATTTTCAAATAAAGATGCAAGTTATGAAAAAGCCATCAATCTGATTGCAAAAGTTCCAACAATTATTGCAAGTTGGCAAAGAATCAGAGATGGGTTACCTCTGGTGGATCCAGATCCTACATTGAGTCATGCAGCAAATTTTCTTTACATGATGACAGGTGAGAAACCTGATGCAGAAGTTGAAAAGATTTTCGATAGGTGTTTGATTTTACATGCAGACCATACATTCAATGCATCAACATTTACTGCAAGACAAGTTGCATCAACTAGAGCACATATGTATTCTGCATCAAGTGCAGCAATTGGAGCACTAAGTGGTGAACTTCATGGAGGAGCAAATACAGAAGTCATGAAGATGTTGTTAGACATTCAAGAAATTGATAGAGTCGAATCATGGATCAAAGAAAGAATGGAGAAAGGAGATAGAATTATGGGAATGGGTCATGCAGTCTATAGAACTTATGACCCAAGAGCAACAGTACTCAAAAAATTATCTAGTGAACTTGCTGAAAAAACAAAAGAACCATGGTTTGCAATTACGGAAAAAGTTGAAACTACTACAATAAAATTAATGAAAGAGATGAAAGGAAAAGACATCTATCCAAACGTTGACTTGTATAGTGCATCATTATACTATATGCTAAAAATTCCTGTAGATTTGAACACACCAATCTTTGCAATTTCAAGAGTTGTTGGATGGGCAGCACATATCATTGAAGAGAAATTTGCAGAGGCAGCTCCAAAACCTGCACTCTATAGACCAAAGGCAACATATGTTGGAAAATATTGTGGACCTGAAGGTTGTAAATATGAGCGATTAGATTTGAGAAAATAGTTTAGTTTCTGGTACTAAGCCAATCTTTTGCTTTTGAATTAACATCATGTTTGTACAAAACTTCAAAAACCATATCATAGAAAGTAATTCCTTTTTTCTGAGCCTGTTCATCTAACCATTTGATTCCGTCAGCAAGTTCAGGATCATATTCGGAAAACTCAACTAATTCATCAACCATTCGTGAGAAGAACTGTTGGGATTCAAGCATAATTACATCTTTTTATCTTTGATCATAAGTGAGGGATTCAAAATATATTGATAAAAAACCACTTTTTGATTGACAATTGAAACATGTTTTGTATGCCTATGGAGATAAAGAAAAAATTTCATGGCTAATTGAATCAGATGAGAAAACAGTTTTTGAGAATAGAGAACATGTAGAAAATTATAAAGATAAAATTTCAAATTCTGAATCAAAAACTATTGCTCTACATGTAGGAATTTTTTGGGGCATTGGAGTGTTCATCATTAAAAATAAAGATTCCATTAAAATCAAAATTGATGACACTGAAATTTTTGATGAATTTACAGGTAAGAAAAAATCACAAAGTGAACTAATCCAAAAAAGGATTGGATTTATCAGACAATTAATCAATCAAAGAAAATTAGAAGTTTCATGTGAGTTGATTATACCAGAGGACAATAAAGCAAACAGATTTGGAAAATAAAAAATGTTAAAATTCTAATAAAAAAATCATAAAAATATCATTATTTCTAAAAAATAGCAAAAAACTAAAGTTTCTAGTGTTAATTCATAGAATATATCAAAAATTGGAATTAGATTTATTTAGTATATTCAGATTTCTAGATCAATTATGGCTAGTATAGACAAAATCGCAATTGGATTTACAGTTGCAATTGTAGCTATAGGTATTGGATTCGCATTCTACATGGATGGAGTTCAAACAGCAGGTCCAGCAGTTTCTGCACCTGTAGTTTCCAAACCAATGGAAACTCAAAACTCTGCAGCTTCTCAAGCAGCAGCAGATGCAGCAGCTGAAAAAGCAGCAGCAGATGCAGCAGCTAAAGCAGCAGCAGCTGAAAAAGCAGCAGCCGCAGCAGCTGAAAAAGCAGCAGCAGATGCAGCAGCAGCACAAGCCGCAGCAGATGCAGCAGCAGCTAAAGCAGCAGCAGATGCAGCAGCTAAAGCAGCAGCAGCACAAGCCGCAGCAGATGCAGCAGCAGCCGCAGCAGCAGGACCAACCACTCACATAGTTGACGTTCCAGCAGGAACCGCATCACCAGGATGTGAAGAGTCAAACTCTTGTTACTTACCAGCATCACTTTCAATTAGTGTAGGAGATACTGTAGAGTGGGATAATGTTGATACCGCAGCACATACTGTAACCGCAGGTAGTCCAGCAGACGGTCCATCTGGTGCATTTGACAGTAGCTTACTCATGGCCGGAGCATCATATTCATTCACATTTGATGCAGCAGGTTCTTATGATTACTTCTGTATGGTACACCCATGGATGACCGGAAAAGTTACTGTTAACTAAACAGACTTTCCTTTTTTCTATTTTATTTCATTTTTTTGAATTGTACGATTATACAATACTCCAAATCTATGAGTTTCATCTCTTATGTGTTGGAGAATTTTTAGTGATTGATTTTCTTTAGGAATTTTGATTGATTCTTTAATTTGGGGTAAGAAAATTTCTTCATTTTGTTTTGCCAGCGATATACAATCAATATCTAGACCAAGGGATTTCAATGAACTTAATGCAGAGGATAATTGACCTTTTCCTCCGTCAATTACTATCAAGTCAGGTAAAGGTTTTTTCTCTTCTAATAATCGAAGGTATCTTCTCTTGATTACCTCTTCAATCATGGCAAAATCATCACGACCTTCAACAGTTTTAATTTTGAATTTTCTATAACCAGATTTTTCAGGTTGTCCATCCACAAATTGTGCCATAGAGCCCACTGCAAAAGAATCACCATGATTAGAAATGTCAAAACATTCAATGACCTTCGGAAGTGTTCTTAATCCTAACAAATCTTGTAATTCAACCAATCCAGGTTCAGTTCCTTTTTCCTCAATTATTGCTATATTTTTCATGATCAAATTCATGATGTCTTGTTTCTTTCCTTTTTGTGGTAAAGAAATGGTTACTGTAAAACCTGATTGTTCAGATAAGAGAGATTCTAGTAAATAATTCTCATCAGGAAGTTCACTGACAATAATGTGTCGTGGGATTTGATGTGTTGAATAATACTGATAAAGGAAATTTGAAAATGAATTTTCACCAACAAGATCAAAAAAGAATTTGTCACTGTCACGAATTACACCATTAATCATTCTAAAATTCATAACTATTGCAGAGTATTCCTTTATTGCAATACCAAAATATTCCTCATCAGAATTTTCCACATATTCCATCTTTTGTTTTGTTTGAAGGCTTCCCAATCTAATCAAAGTGTCTCGAATTTCTTTTGCACGTTCAAATTGTTGAAGATCTGCTGCAAGTTTCATTTCGTTTTCTAATTTTTTTGTGAAAATTTTTGTTTGGTTTTTTCCTTTCAAAACTTCTTCAAGTGATTCAACATGTGAAGAATATCTATCTTGAGCCTCTTTGAATTCACATGGACCCTCACAATTACCTAAATGGTATTCAAGACAAACTTTTTTTGGTAATGTTTTACAAATTCTAATTTGAAATGCTTTACGTAATGCTCCAATGGTAAGTAATTTTGAACTACCTTGTGTAAAAGGACCGTAGATTTTGCCTTTTCCCAAAAATGTTCCATCTCGGGTTCTACGTGCAACAAGTAATCGAGGAAATTTTTCATCAGTTACTCGGAGATATGTGTAACGTTGTTGATCTTTTAATTCAATATTAAATCGTGGTCGGTATTTTTTGATCATGTTGGATTCTAAAAGAAATGCTTCACTTTCATTATCAGTTAAAACAAATTCAATGGATGAAATATTTTCAACTAGTTTTTGAGTCTTGTAATTTTGGTTTTTAAGAAAATATGACTTTACGCGTTTTTTGAGATTTTTTGCCTTTCCAATATAGATAATTTTTTCATCCTTGTCTTTCATCAAATAAATTCCAGGATCAGTTGGAATTGTGATTTTTGAGATGTCAAAAGTCATTTTTTAATGAGTTTTTTAAGATATTTTCCAGTATAACTCTTAGAGTCCTTTGAGATTTCAATGGGGGTACCGCATGAAACTATGGAACCACCAGAATCACCACCCTCTGGACCTAAATCAATAATCCAATCAGAATTTTTTATCACATCCATGTTGTGCTCAATTACTACAACAGTATTTCCTAAATTCACTAATCTATTTAGTACATCTAGTAATTTTTGAACATCTGCAAAATGCAGTCCAGTTGTTGGTTCATCTAAAATATACAGAGTTTTACCAGTAGAACGTTTTGATAATTCTGAGGCAAGTTTAACTCTTTGAGCCTCCCCTCCAGAAAGGGTAGTTGACGATTGTCCTAATTTTATGTAACCCAAGCCTACATCATTAATTGTCTCTAATTTTCTTTTAATTGATGGTACATTTTCAAAAAAGTTTAGTGCTTCAAAAACAGTCATGTCTAAAATATCTGAGATATTTTTTCCCTTGTACAAAACAGATAATGTTTCAGAATTGTATCGTTTTCCTTTACATTCATCACATCTTACATAAACATCTGAAAGAAATTGCATTTCAATTTGTTTGACACCATCACCATCACATGAAAAACATCTTCCATCTGGAACATTAAATGAAAATTGTCCAGGTGAATATCCACGTTCTTTGGACAGTTCGGTATTGGCATATAGTTCACGAATTGGAGTAAATGCACCAATGTATGTAGCAGGGTTTGATCTAGGAGTTCTTCCAATTGGAGATTGATCAATGGCAATTACTTTATCTAAATTCTCAATACCTTTGATTTCTTTATGGGCTCCAGGTTTTGAATTTGATTTGTAAAAGTGGCTTTCAAGAGCAGTGAGTAAAATATCATTGATTAGTGTAGATTTTCCAGAGCCAGAAACACCAGTAACTGAAACAAACAAACCAAGTGGAATTTCAACGTCAATGTTTTTGAGATTATTCTCTGATGCTTTTTTTATTTCAAGAGTTCCAGAACGATTTCTGATTTTATCAGTTAGTTGAATTAAGGAATTGTCTTTTAGATATTTACCAGTTATCGATTTTTGTCCTTTGAGTATTTGTTTTACAGTACCTTCAAAAACTATAGCTCCACCATGAACACCTGCACCAGGACCAAGGTCAATCATCCAATCTGAATTTCTAATTACTTCTTCGTCATGCTCTACAACAATTACAGTATTTCCTAGATTTCGTAGTTTGTTTAGTGTATGAATTAGTCGCTCATTATCACGCTGATGAAGTCCGATTGTAGGCTCATCAAGTACATACAAGACGCCTGTAAGATTTGAGCCTATTTGAGTAGCCAAACGAATTCTTTGTGATTCTCCTCCAGAAAGAGTAGAACTTAGTCTATTCAAAGTAAGATAGTTCAAACCAACATTCATTAAAAATTCCAAACGTTCTTTGATTTCCTTGAGGACATCTCTTGCAATGTATGTTTCAGTTTCAGTCAATTTGATATTTGCAAAGAAATCATAACATTTGTCAATGGACAAATCACATACATCCATGATTCCTTTATCATTAATTTTTACTGCTAGAGATTCTGGTTTGAGTTTTTTTCCATTACATGAAGTACAAGGTGTATCTCTCATGAATTGTTTTAGCCATTCTCTTTTTGACTCTGAATCAGTCTCCATAAAGACACGTTGAAGATTATCTAATACGCCCTCAAAGGAATTTGTGTATTGCCATGAAGAATCACCTGAGTGAGACTCGTAGCTAAAATCAATCATATCATCAGTGCCTTCTAAAATTATCTTCAGATGTTGTGGTTTGATTTTCTCAATTGGAGTCATCAAGTCAAATCCAAATTTTTTTCCAACTGCACGAAGTGCTTGTTTTCTAAATGAGGAAAATCTTCCACTCCAGGGAACAATTGCACCTTCAAGAATTGATTTTGATTTATCAGGAATTACAAGTTCTGCATCAAACTTCATTTTTACACCTAAACCATTACAATCTTTACACAAACCAAAAGGTGAATTAAATGAGAAATTTCTTGGTTCTAGTTCACCAATAGTTAATCCACAGTAAGGACATGCATTATTTTGTGAAAATATTTTTTCAGTGTCATCTGAGACAACCATTACTTCACCTTTTGAGGCTTTGATTGCAGTTTGAATTGCCTCAAACAATCTAGAACGTTCTGATTTTTCTATTGTGATTCTATCAACTACAATCTCAATATTATGCCATTTTTGACGGTCAAGAGGCGGAATTTCCTCATTTAGGCTCAAAATTTCACCATTTAGGCGGATTCTAGAGTATCCATCTTTTTTGATTTGCTCAAATAATTTTTCGTATGTTCCTTTTTTTCTTTTAATTATTGGTGAGAGAATCAGTATTTTTTTATCTGAAAATTCACCTAATACGGTATCACAAATTGTTTCAATTGATTGAGTAGAAATTTTTCTACCACAGTTTGTACAATGAGGAATTCCAATTCGTGCAAAAAGTAATCTCATGTAATCATAGATTTCAGTTGTAGTACCAACAGTAGAACGAGGATTTTTACTTGTAGTTTTTTGTTGAATTGAAATTGCAGGAGATAATCCCTCAATAGAATCAACATCGGGTTTATCCATCATTTCAAGAAATTGTCTTGCATAAGCTGAGAGTGATTCAACATATCTTCTTTGACCTTCAGCATAAATTGTATCAAATGCCAATGTGGATTTTCCAGAACCAGACAAACCACTAATTACAACTAGTTTATTTTTTGGAATATCAACATCAATGTTTTTTAGATTATGATGACGGGCACCACGAATTTTTAATTTATTTTCTATCATTTTTAATTTGAATCTCCTTTTCAAGACGCTTTATTCTATCTCTGCATTCGATTGCTTTTTCAAAATCAAGATCATCTGAATATTTTTTCATTTGTGCTTCAAGCTCGATAATATCTGCTGAAATATCATGTGTGGATTTTAGCTTTACGTCATCAAGTGTAGTCACTTGTTCTGGAACAGATTTAATGATTGTTTTTGGAACTATGTTGTTTTCTTTATTGTAAGTAATTTGTTTTTCTCTACGCCTTTTGGTTTCATTAATTGCATTTTTCATAGACATTGTTACTGAATCAGCATACATTATCACTGAACCATTAGAATTTCTTGCAGCCCTACCAAAGGTTTGAATCAAACTAGTAAAGTTTCTCAAAAATCCTTCCTTGTCTGCATCAAGAATTGCCACCAAAGAAACTTCTGGTATATCCAGTCCTTCTCTGAGTAGATTTATGCCTACGAGTACATCAAATTCACCTAAACGTAGTTGCCGAATTAGTTCAGTTCGTTGTAAACCATCAATTTCAGAGTGCATGTAACGAACTCGTACCTGTTTTTTAGACAAATATTCAGCCAAATCTTCTGCCATTCTTTTGGTCAGAGTTGTGACTAAAACTCGCTCTGATTTTTCAACTTTTTTATTGATTTCAGAGATTAGATCATCCATTTGATTTTTAGTTGAACGAATTTCAATTTGAGGATCAAGTAATCCAGTGGGTCTAACTACTTGTTCTGCAATGTTTGATGAAATCTTTTTTTCGTAATCTGCAGGAGTTGCAGAAACAAAGATTGTGTTTTTTAGATATTTTTCAAACTCTTCGAATTTTAATGGTCTATTATCATATGCACTTGGCAATCTAAATCCATAAGTGACTAGCTCTTTTTTTCTAGAGTGATCACCTTTGTACATTCCATGTAATTGTGGTAAGGTGACATGTGACTCATCAATAACTAATAGATAGTCATTTTCAAAGAAATCCATTAAACAAAAAGCTTGTTCACCTGCCTTTCTACCATCAAAATGTCGAGAATAGTTTTCAATTCCTGAACAATATCCGAGTTCTTCAATCATTTCTAAATCGAAATTAGTTCTCATCAATAGTCTTTGTTTTTCAAGTTCTTTTAGTTCAGGTAATCTAGATTCAAGTTCATCTCGAATCGATTTTACTGCATTTTCACGAACATCTTTTGCAATAAGATAATGTTTTGCAGGAAAAATTTTGATTTGAGAAAGATTTGTTTTTTCTTTTAATGATACATGATCAAGTACAGTAATTTTTTCTACTTCATCTCCAAACATAGAGATTCTAACTATATCTTCAGAGTATGCAGGAATGATATCCAAAGTGTCACCTTTTACTCTAAAGAATCCAGGTTGTACTTCAGTATCATTTCGCTCATATCTTGCATCAACTAGTCTTTTGATTATGTCATTTCGTTTTACTTCATCACCAGAATTAATTACAATTGAGAGGTCTTTCCAATCTTGAGGATTTCCTAGTGAGTAAATACAAGATACAGTTGAGACAATAATTGTAGGCTCGCCGGACAATAGCATGGCAGTAGCCTCTAGCCTCATTTTTTCAATTTTTTCATTAATTTGAGTATCTTTTTCAATATAGGTATCGGTTTGAGGCAGATAGCTTTCTGGTTGATAGTAATCATAGTAAGAGACAAAATAACCTACATTGTTTTTTGGAAAAAATTGTTTTAGTTCAGAATAAAGTTGCGCTGCCAGTGTTTTATTGTGAGATATTACCAGAGTATTTTTTCCAGTTCGAGCAATTACATTTGCAACAGTGAATGTCTTTCCACTGCCAGTTACCCCAATAAGTGTCTGAACTTTATTTTTCTGTACACCTTTAACTAGTGAATCAATTGCCTGTGGTTGATCACCGGTTGGAATGTAATCTGAAGATAATTCAAATTTTATTTTCTGTGACAATACACAAAATTTCTAAAAACTGAATTTAAAGCAATGGTGATTATGACAATTACCAAACTGGATCTTCTACCATTTTTAATCCATCAGAGGTAATTTCAAAGCCCATTGTTTTGATAGTTTTTAATGCATTTTCGGAATTTCTTTGTAGAATTTTTTTTGCCAAAATGATTCTAGATTCAGGTGGCAATTGTTGTCCAATTTTGTATTTTCCTTTCATTTGTTGAGGAATTACTTTGATAATTGCAACCTCATCTAAAACAAGATCATTGTCTTGTATTTTTTCATAATGTCCCTCTGGCTGATATTTTTCCATCAATGCATTTAATGCCAATGCTTTTTCTGAATCATCTTCAATCAAAGTTCCAATACCTTTGATTACTACACTAATGTACAATGTATCTGCTTGAGATGCATCAGTGGGATGAGAAAAGTATGAGGGTAAAAATTCTAGTTCTCTGTCAACCTCAAAACCAACTTTATTATTTTTAATTATATTTTCAATTTTTTCTCCTCTGGGAAATGAATGCATATAGATGGAATTATTTGCAAATACAAAATTCATAGGAATTATTTGAGGAAAACCATTTGCATCAATGCTTGCAACCCTGCCTACGTGTTCTTCATTTAGAAATTTGGAGATTTTTTCTGAAGATTTTATTTCTAATTTCCCAATTAACTTCATTTTAGTGAAAATTTAGTCATCAAAGTAATAAACTAAATGAAAATTTTGAGATTTTTAGACATATGCAAAATTACATAATTGAGGAATTTAGCAATCAATTATGGAGAATTTTGAAGAAGAGTATGAGGAATTTGATGAGGATATCGATGAGGATTATTCTGAAAATTCAGATGAAAAAGAAGTTGCCACCGATCAAGTCATTAAAATTCTTGAAGAATTTGGAAAAGATTCAAAATTTTTATGGTTTAGAGAATTGCACAAGATTTCAGATATCGACAAAGGTCTTTTAAGAAATATTTTGAATGAATTAAAAAAATCTCGCGAAGTAAAAGAGATGAAAGCATCAAACAACAGAATTTACTTTTGTCTAAGCAAATATTATCGAAAATGCAAAGATGTAGAATATCGATTCAAGGGAATTGAAACTACACTAAAAGATGGTAGTAGACAGAAATTCATTCAAGGGGCAACAAAAAATACGGAAAGAACCCGAAAGAGATTACAAAAACAAATGAACAAACGACGAGCTAAAGCATTTACTAAAGCTAAAAACAAGAGACCGCATAAATCATAGCTAGTCTTCAGCCATACGTCTTACAAAATTACTTTCTGCACGCTTTAATTTTGAAGATTCAGAAACATCTTCAGCCATATCATATAGTTGATGTAATTTCAAATCAGACTGGAGTTTATCTTCTTGTTCATCATTTAGGTCATATTCCAAGTTTGAGAGAATTGCTAGATTTTCTTCCAGTAAGTCAATGCACTTTTTTACAGTGTCTGGAAGATCATCATTCATAATAATTCTGAAAAAAAGGGATTAAAAAATATGATCAGAGAGTTATTGTTTTGCTTTCTCTCTTAATACAGGCATCACATGACTGGCGAATTTGTCAATAGAGCCAAAGTAGTTCTTTCCCCAGAATCTAATCACAAAGTGATTAACTCCTGCTTCCATGAATTTCTCAAATGTTGGAATAATATCTTCAGGAGTTCCGATTGCAGTTGATGAACGTGCAATTTTATCTGGAATCTTTGTTGCTGCTTCTCTCATTTTTACAATCCAGTCTTGGTTAGACATTGAATATTCTGTAAAGTATTTGATAAAGTCAAATCCTTGAATATCTTTGATATCATGTACTCTAAGAATTTCAGGTTTGAACAAACTTACTTTTACTGCTTCTTTCATCTTTGCCCATGATTCTTCAGCATCATCAGAAAAGTAGACATCAATGTCAAGTGCCATTTCAAAGTTGTCTTTTTCTTCTTGGGTTCTACCATACTTGTCCATTGCAGATTCGATTTGTATTCTATGATCTGCAAACAATTCTGGAGTGTAACCAATTGGCAACCAACCATCACCTAATTTTCCAGTTAGTTCCAATGTTCTCTTTCCACCAGAAGCCATGTAGGTTGGTGGACGTGGTTTTCTAATTGGAGGTGCTTGAAGACAAGCTTGTTCTAATTTGTAATACTTGCCTTCATAATCAACAGTATTGTCTGGAGTTGAATTGTATAATGTATGAATTACTTCAATTTGTTCTTCCCATTTTGAAACTGGTTTTTCAAATGGAATACAAAATTCTTTGAGATTCTGTGCTTCACCTGCACCAATTCCCAAGATAGCTCTTCCTTTAGAAACTCTATCAAGAGTAATTGCAGCTAGTGCAATGTTTGAAGGATGACGTCTAATTGCATCAGTTACACATGTACCTAATTCAACATTTTGAGTAACTGCAGCAATTGCAGATAACATTACCCAAGGGTCTAAGACAATTGCCTTTTTCCATTGAGGAACGTTTGTGTGATCCATGTAAAAAATAGAGTCGTATCCGGTCTTATCAGCGAGCATACATGCTGTAAGAATTTGATCTTCAGTGTAGCCAGCTCTAGCTACGTTTAATCCGTTTTGAATTCCAAACTTTAATTTTCTTTGTGCCATTGAATTTAGCCATCATTAATGGAATAAAAAGTTTAATCAAACTCAGGAATTCGTTGTTTTAAATAAATAGAAAAAAGTAAAGAAATAAGAATTTCTTACCAGGTTCCTGCCTTAATTTCATTAAGACATTTTACTACGTCATCTTTTGATATTGGAATTGGGTTTGGGTCCAAGTGTCCTTTATCAGTCATAACGACATCAGCAGCTTCACTAACATCAGCTTTGAGTTCTAATTTCTCAAATCCTAATTTTTCCATACATTCTTTGAATCTATCATAGAAGATGGATTTGTTGTGTTTGTGAGCTACAGTAGTACATGAGGATAATGAATATCCGTGTGGAACTCCCTCATTTGAGAATACATATGATAATGCATGTCCAAGTGTAGTTGAGCAATTTCCAAAGCCCATTCCAGAAATCATTGAACCGTATGGGTAGTTTTCTGGCTTGTCATTCATTATTGCATCATACAAAACCTCAAATGCTTGCTTACACAAAGTTCTAGTCAAATCATTTCCTAGTTTGCTATCATAACCTTCAGATGCTTGTGCTAGTGCATCACATACTGAGTTGTTTACGATTTGTTGTGGAGTACCTTTCATGAAGTAAGAATCAACGACTGCCATGTCTGCAAGAAATCTGTCTTCACGGAGAAGTTTTTTCTTTCCGTCAAATTTCAAGACACAGTATGTAGTCATCTCAGCTCCTGTTCCAAATGTTGTTGGAATTAGGATTTTTGGTTTTCCAAGTTCTGGTGCTGCATATTTTACAACGTCCATAGAACTTCCACCACCTAAACCAATGATCACTGAAGGATCTTTGCTTTTGTATTCTGAGATTACTGCATTTACATCATCAATTGATGGTTCTGGTGTTACTTTGTCAAACAGCATGTAATCCTGAATACCCATTTTGTCTAACCACTTGCTTGACATTTCTGGCGGAGCAGTAGTGACAACTAGAGCATTTTTTGGATAATCTGTTTCACCAAGTGCATTTTCTCCAAAGTTGATAACTTTTGGAATGCGTACTGTATGCATAAAACACAAACATCATTGATTATTATTATATCTTGCATTGCATAGATAAGATATGATTATTCAAAATTTTGAAGATTTGTCAGATACATCTAGAAAAAGAGAATGTTTAGAGATTTTGGAGAAAGGACTAGAAGCTGCAAATCCACAAAATATTATTCCAGATTATCTATTTCCAAATGAAATCAAAATTGGTTCAAAATCACTAAAGTTGAATGAATTTTCAAACATTTACACAGTTGCATTTGGAAAAGCAGGAGATTCCATGACTAGAGCAGTAAATGCCATAATTCCAGTCAAAGCAGGAATAATTGTCATTCCTAAAGGCTCAAAGTCTTTGGTCAAAGGTAAGAAATTTCAGATTTTTAACTCGAAACACCCACAACCAGACAAAACAAGTGTCAAGGCTGCAAAAGAAATTATCAAGTTTTTGTCATCAAGAAAATCAGATGAATTAGTAGTGTTTTTGGTATCAGGTGGAGGTTCATCTCTTGTTGCATTGCCAGATAAAATCACATTGGAAGACAAGATATTCATGACAAATTTACTTCTCAAAACAGGTGCTTCAATTCAAGAGATAAATTGTGTTAGAAAGCATATCTCAAAAATCAAAGGTGGAAAAATTTTAGAAAGTATGAGATGTAAGGGAATATCTCTAGTCATGTCAGATGTTGAAGGTGATGATTTATCATCAATTGCGTCAGGTACAACTTTTGCAGATAATACAACCTACAAAGATGCATTAGATGTTTTAGAAAAATACAATCTGAGAAAAAAGACACCATTGGAAGTTCTTAATGTATTGGAACAAGGAGTAGATAAAGAGTCAGTGAAAGTAGAGCCTATTGAAAATGTCGTAATTGCAAATAATCAACTAGTAGTATCAAAGATGAAACAAGCTGCAATAGAGAAGGGTTATCAAGTCAAATTAATTGAGATTTACGGAGACATTAAAGAGCAAGTTAGAAAAATTGTAGAAAATATTTCAGAAGAAGAAAAAACTTGTTTGATTTTTGGTGGAGAACCTACAGTCAAAGTGTTAGGAAAAGGAATGGGTGGACGAAATCAGGAACTTGTTTTGAGAATTTTGAAAAATACACAAAAATTAAAAAAAATTGTCATTGCATCAATGGGAACTGATGGAATTGATGGAAATTCAGTTTTTGCAGGAGCAATTACAGAGAATGTAAAATTTGATTCTGAAACAATAAAGGAATTTTTAAAAAATAGTGATTCTGGAAGGTTCTTTCAAAAACAAAAATCAAACATTGTAACTGGATTTACACATACAAATTTGCAAGATATAGGCGTGATTTTGAGATAATTTCTTAATTTTTGATCGAACTTTTAATACAAGAAAGACGCATTAGGAATTGAATTTCATGCTTGAAAAACAATTCAATCCAGAGCAACTTTACAACAGTGTCGTTCATTTCTATATGGACAAAAAGGGGTATTCTAAAGAAAAGGCAAATCAGATTGCTCAAGCAGTTGTTAAAAAAGAGGCACTAAAGAGAACTTGTAAAAATGAATCATGTAAACATTTGTCACATGATCATATCAGAAATGCAGAAACATGCCTTGTAAGGGATTGTGAATGTGGTAAATTTATCAAATAAAATTTTCCAAAGTATTTTCTTTGAGCGGACTAGCATCAATTCCACGTTTTCTTAATTCTTGAGCAAATTCATTTACAAATCCGTGAATCGTGTAGACCTTTTGAGCACCTGATTGTTCCACCATTGAAATTAATTCATTAAAATCACAATGATCACTCATTGGTATAGAGTAATCAGTTCTTCTTCCAAAAGAAAATTTTGTAGACCTTGCCCAACCACTAAATCCAATAGTTACTGCACCGTATTTTGATTTCATTTCTTGGACAAATTTGTTTTTGTATGTAGTCATTGGAGCAACCATTATCCAGGGTTTTTTTGACAGTAATCCTTTTTCTTCAGCTTCTGAATGTCCCATTCCGTCAATTAGTTCAACTCCTAAATTTTTGTGTAGTTCATTCATCTCTTTTACAGAATCATGAAAATACATTGGACCCCAATGTCCAAAAAGTTGGGTAATGGTTTGAGCTTTTCCAAGTTGGTATCCCATCAAGATTACAGGAATTCCTTTACCATAAAGTTCAGAAATTAATTCATTGACTTGATTTTTAATTTCATCTAATTTTGGAAATACAAATTCAGGTAAACCAAAAGTGCATTCAGTGATGAGGGTTTTGCATTTAGGAATTTTGGCACCTTTAAGAAAACCTCGGTCTCGAGTGCAAATATCACCTGTAAAAAACAAATCATCAAAGAACAGCCCTTTTGAGCCTAAAATGTGACCGCTGTCCAATAATTCAAAATCAGGCATGGAATCCACATGATTCTCCATTGTGTAGCCTCGAAGATGTGCCAGTTTGTTTGTCTCCTGAGAGGATAAAATGAGCCCACCCTTCTTTTTTGGAAGATGATCATGATGTGCGTGTGAGACAAAATTTATCCCATCAGCATCAGTATTTTTTGGATCAAGAAAAACACGTTGTTGATTGACTTCACACAAGATGCCATTTTTTGTCATTCTGACTGTATGAGCCAATAAACAAACACAATTTGGATTTGATATAAATTGCAGGATTGATCCACTATTGACTACTTGCTAAATCTTGGAATTCTCATATCTGGTCGTGGAAGCAACATGGAGTATATTCTCAAAGCAATCAAAAAGAAAAAAATTCCGATCAAAGCAGCAGTTGTAATTTCAAACAAACCAGATGCCGCAGGATTAAAGATTGCACAAAAATTAGGAGTACCAACAGAGGTAGTTCAGAGTAAGGGATTTGAAGGAAGTAGAGCAGATTATGATAAAAAGATAATTTCAGTGTTAACAAAATATGGAGTGACTCAAAAAAATGGTCTTGTATGTCTTGCAGGATTTATGAGAATAATTAGTCCAGAGTTTGTAAAAAAATACAAAAATAAAATTCTCAATATTCACCCAGCATTACTTCCAGCATTTCCAGGATTAGATTCACAAAAGCAAGCGCTAGATTATGGTGTAAAATTTACTGGCTGTACAGTGCATTTTGTAGATTCTGGAATGGATACAGGTCCAATTATTATTCAAGCTGTGGTTCCAGTAAAAGAAGGAGATACTGATAAAGAATTATCAAAGAGAATTCTCAAAGAAGAACACAGAATTTATCCTGAAGCAGTGAATTTGATTGCTAAAGGTAAAGTCAAAGTTTCAGGAAGAAAAACAGTAATTAGTTAATCATCAGGTCCACCAAAAAAGTACAGGACTTTGAGTGGTTTTTTATTTCCATGAAAATGGTGAGGGATATCTTTTTTTACAAAAAAGAATTTGTCTTTTGAAACAGCATAATCAGTGTCTTTGATTTTTAGAAATCCATCTCCAGAGATAATAAAATAAACCTCATCGCTACTGTGAGGCTCTTGTGTGTCTTCTTCTCCTGGTTTTAGATACAAAACTCCGGCAGCAAGGCTGTCTTTGTTGATAAAAGTATGAAAATATGAAGAGCCGTTCTTTATCTTTTCAAGAATCGGTTCTAATTCGAATTCTAATTTCACATCTATTCAGCTGAAACGGTGTATGTCTTTCTTGCAGGAGGAGCACTCATGAATGAATGACCAGTTGGGTGCAATTTTTCGTGCTCAGGACTATTGTGCATTGAGATAAAAGTCTCTTTGCTTTCATGCTCTACAATTATTCTATAACTGCCATCACCGGATTTCAAAAATCGTCTGGAGATGAATCCTGGAAAATTACGCAAGACACCATTTGATTCTGAGAACCATTTCTTAAAGTCGTCTTCGGCACCTTCCTTCAATTGAATATCTGCCATCATAATGAACATGATATTTGTGATTTATTTGCCGTTAAAATTGTTTTTGAAAACAAATCCAAGAATTAAATATCAAACAAGTAAATCAATCCCATGACAGGTACCAAGATTGATGGCAAAGTTATCGCTCAATCAGTTAAAGATAGAGTAAAGCAAGCAGTGGAGCAATTAAAAACTCAAGGAATCAACCCGTGTCTTGCAACAGTACTTGTTGGAGACAATCCGGCTTCAGCCACATATGTTAGAAACAAACACAATGCATGTCAAGAAGTAGGAATTGCCACAAAGGATCACAAATTAGAGTCTAGCATTACACAAGAAGAATTAAACAAAATAATTGATGAATTAAATTCAGATAATCAAGTTCACGGAATTTTAGTTCAATTACCACTTCCAAAACACCTAGATGAATTTACAACAATATCTAGAATTTCACCACTCAAAGATGTAGATGGACTCACACCACATAATGCAGGGTTGTTGTCAATGAAAAAAGCAGCACTTGTTGCATGTACACCATCAGGAGTAATGGAGATGTTTGATTATCACAATATAGATTTGGAGGGAAAAAATATCGTCTTGATTAATAGAAGCAATCTAGTTGGAAAGCCATTGTATCACTTGCTACTCCAAAGAAATGCCACAGTCATTACATGTCATTCAAAGACAAAGAATCTTGATCAAGTTTGCAGAGAAGCAGACATTGTAATTTCAGCAGTTGGCGATAGAACCAAATTCACACTAACTTCAGACATGATTAAAGAGGGTGCAGTCGTAATTGATGTTGCCATAACTAGACACAATGACAAGTTGGCAGGAGATGCAGATTATGATGAGATTATTTCTAAAGCATCATTTGCCACACCAGTTCCAGGTGGTGTTGGACCCATGACAGTTGCAATGCTTTTAAAAAATACAGTAACTGCTGCTTCATTGAGTGGTCAAATTGGACATTGATTTAGAAAAAAAATCTCTCAGAAAGATTCTGCTTGAAAAAAGAGACAATACGTCTGCAAATTTGATGGAGATTGCAAGTAAGAAAATTCAAAAAAAGTTGGAACGAATAGATGTCTTCAAAAAGGCAAAAAAGATTGGACTGTATTATCCCACAGGAAGTGAGATTTACACAAACGACATTATTCAGAAATTACTTAGTGAGAGTAGAGAGATCTATTTGCCAAAAGTAATTGGAGAGAATTTAGAATTTAAAAAAATTAATGATTTTTCTGATTTAGAGTCAGGAAAATTTGATATTTTAGAGCCAAAAGAAAATTGTCAATCAGATAATTCACTTGACGTAATAATTGTCCCATGTATTGGAATTACAGCAAGTGGAGATAGATTGGGATATGGATTGGGATTTTATGACAGATTCCTCTCAAAAAATAAAATTCCCACAATTGCAATTACTTTGGAAAAACAGATTGTCAAAAATATCCCAGTTGCACAACACGATATTCAGATTGACTGGATTGTGACTGAAGACCAATTAATCAATACTCAGAGATAAGATAGTCCCTTTTTGCCAATATCACGTCTACAATATTTGTTAGCCCATGAAATTTTATCTGATTGCTTGTATGCATTTTGAATTGCTTGTTCTAGTGTATCACCAAGTGCAGTTACACCTAGGACTCGTCCACCATTTGAGAGAATAACTTGATCTTTTTTGATGGTTCCTGCATGAAAAACGTAGGAATCTTCAGAATTTGAGATTCCAGAGATTGGCTCATCTTTGGGATATTTTTCAGGATAACCTTTGGATGCTAAAACTATGCACACAGCATATTGGTTCTTCCATTTGATTTGTGGAAGTGATTGCAACTGTCCTTCAGAGCTTGCAGCAAGATAATCAAACAAATCAAAATCCATTCTCATTGTAATTGGCTGGCATTCAGGATCACCCATGCGAACATTGTATTCAAGTACATATGGCTCCCCATCTTTGAGCATTATTCCAGCATAAAGAAATCCTCGAAATTCAATTCCCTCAGATTTCATAGACTGGATTGTTTTGTCAATTACTTTATCTTGGATTTTTTTTGCAAGAGATTCATCAATAATTGGTGTTGGAGAATATGCACCCATACCACCAGTGTTAGGTCCCTTGTCATCATCAAAGATTCGTTTGTGGTCTTGACTTGAAGCCATAGGAATTGCAATCTTTCCATCAGATAGTGCGATAAATGACGCCTCGATTCCATCAATGCGTTCCTCAATAATGATTTTGTTTCCAGCATCACCAAAAGTTTTTTTTGTAAGAATTGTCTCAATTGCAGAGATTGCTTCTTCCTTGTTGCTACATACAATTACACCTTTTCCAGCAGCCAAACCATCTGCTTTTACAACAACATCATAATCAATAGAATCCAGATGTTCTTTTGCCTTTTGAGGATCATCAAATATCTCAAATCTTGCAGTTGGAATGTTGTTTCGTTTCATGAAATTTTTTGCCCAGATTTTACTTGATTCTAATTGTGCTGCTTGCTTTGATGGACCAAAGATTTTGAGATTTTGTTTTTGAAATTTATCTACAATCCCCATAGCTAGAGGAGCTTCGGGTCCTACAATTGTAAAACAATTATTTTTTTGAGCAAAATCTGCAAGTGCATCTAAATCTTCAACATTAATTGGAATGTTGTTTTGAGTTCCGCCATTTCCAGGTGCAGTAAAAACTGTGTCAACTTTGGAGCTTTGAGATAATTTCCAAGATAATGCATGCTCTCGTCCTCCAGAGCCCACAACTAAAACATTAACCAATGAAAAATCTCTTTTTGGCAATTATATATTCCAAGTCTTGAGTTTCCAATTTAGCTTTATAATGCCTGATTAGTACCAAAATCCATTGGAACTTTCTACAAAGTTTGATGCAAAGGCAATAGAGAATCAAGTTCGAGATTATATTGGCTCAATTAATTTAGAAGAAAAAATTTTTGCATCAGATAAGAAAGAGCGAGTCAGATTCATAGAGGGACCACCCACAATGAATGGAATTCCTCATGCAGGACATTTGAGAGGTAGAGTCATCAAAGACCTATGGTATAGATTCAATACTTTACAAGGAAAGAAAATCGACTTTAATGGTGGCTGGGATACTCAGGGACTACCAGTGGAATTACAAGTTGAAAAAGAGTTGGGAGTCACTGGCGGAAAGACTGAAGCAATCAAACAATTTGGTATAGAGAGAATTGTTTCCGAGTGTAAAAATGTTGTAAACAAGTACAACAAGACATGGGTTCAAGTTGATGAGTTACTTGGCATGTCATTTAATCATGAAAAAGCATATTGGACTTATCGAGATGAATTTATTGAAAGAGAGTGGCAAGTTCTCAAAAAAGCAAACGAGAATGGAATTTTAGAAGAAGACTTTACTGTAATTGCATATTGTCCTAGCTGCCAGACATCATTGAGTCATGCAGAAGTAAATCAAGGTTATGAAGAAGTCAAAGACCCATCACTTTACTACAAAGTAAAACTAGTTGATCAAGATGCATTCTTGATTGTATGGACTACAATGCCATTTACACTAGTAACTGATGCAATGGTAGGATTACAACCTGAAGAAGATTATGCATATGTCAAAGTAAATGGTGAGACTTGGATTGTTGGCAAGACAAGATTAGAAGAGTTCATGACCGAAGTAAAGATTGAAGATTATTCAGTTGAAAAGACAGTCAAAGGTTCAGAGTTTGAAGGCAAAAAGTATGTTCATCCATTGCTAGATATAATTCCAGATTTAGCTGAATGTTCCAAAGAAAATAATTTTCATGTTGCAGTTTCTGAATCATTTGTTGATGCAAGTACTGGTAGTGGATTGGTTCACTTGTCTCCTGCAAATGGTGAAGAAGATATCAAGATTGCAAACAAAAGAAATGTCAAAGTTTTCAGTCCCATTAATGACGAGGTCAAATTTACAAATCAGGCAGGAAAGTACGAGGGAATGTTTGTCAGAGATGCAGACAATATCGTAGTTGAAGACCTCAAAGAAAGAGGTGCACTAGTCAAAATTGGAAAGATAAAGCACAAGTACCCTCTTTGCTGGAGGTCACACCACCCAATTGTATGGCTGGCAAGAAAGGGTTGGTTTTACAAATTAGATAGATTAGACAACAAGGCAATAGAGGCAGCAGAAAGTGTAGAATACTTTTTTGAGCAGCCAAAAAACCGATTTTTAGGAATAATTAAGGAACGTCACCCATGGTGTATCTCAAGGGAGAGAATTTGGGGATGTCCATTACCTGTATGGGATTGTCAAGATTGTGGTCAAAAGAACTGGTTCTTTACAAGACAAGAGATTGTGGATTCTGCAGACAAACTTCCAGATGGTCCAAACTTTGAGTTACACAGACCATGGATTGATAATGTAATCATCAAGTGTAAAAAATGTGCCAGCACAAATACAAAAAGAGAAGAGTATGTTTTAGATACATGGCACAATAGTGGTTCTGCACCATACTCGTCACTAAGTGATGAAGAGTATCAGAAAGAGATTCCTGCACCATTTTTCACTGAAGGAATTGATCAGACAAGAGGTTGGGCATACACATTACTAATTGAAAATGTAATTCTTAACAACGGACCAACACCACCATACAAAGCATTTCTGTTTCAAGGACACGTGCTAGATGAAAAAGGTGGAAAGATGAGTAAAAGCAAAGGAAACGTCCTTGAAGGAATTGAATTACTAGAAAAATATCCTGTTGACTTGATTAGATTCTACTTTATGTGGAAGGCAAGTCCAATTGAGCCTTTGAGTTTTAGTACTGAAGAATTGATGACAAGACCATACCAAGTAATCAATACACTGTTTAACTTGCATCTGTACTTTAAGCAAAATAGTGAGTATGACAAATTTGATAAATCACACAGTCTCAAATGGGCAAAAGAAAATAATTTGTTGACATCACCAGACATCTGGCTACTATCAAAATTAGAAAAATTAATTCTCAAAATTACAGAAAAGAATGAAACATGCAAGTTCCATGAAGGTGCTAAAGTTCTAGATGATTATATCATTAACAATCTCAGCCAAATTTACATTCCAATAACTAGAGGTGAATTGTGGGACGAAGATGAAGACAAAAAGAATCGAAGACTGGCAATTTATGCAGTACTACAACAAGTACTCAAGACACTAGATATTTTGATTCACCCATTTTGCCCATACACAAGTGAGTATCTCTATCAAACAGTCTTTAAAGAAAAAGAGAGCATTTTGCTTGATAGTTGGCCACAATACCAACAGGAACTAGTCAACGAAGAAATTGAAGAGTCATTTGATATTATGAAAGATGTTGTATCTGTCTCATCAGCTGCCAGAATGAAAGGTAAACTCAAAAGACGATGGCCACTTAATGAGGCAATAATTTGTGTTGCAAAAGGTAACAAAGAAAAACTAGAATCACTATCAGATTTGCTTCAATCACAACTCAATGTTGAAAAATTCAAAATTGTTGAGACTGAAAAAGATGGGGGATTAGAACAGATTGCCGAATTAAAAAAATTACAATTACCAGTCAAAGGTGTTGTTGAACTAGAGAGAAAGAGAATAGGTCCAAAGGCAAAACAACACATGGGAAAATTAGTTTCCAGTTTTAATGAATCAAATCATGATGAGATTGTATCAGCATTACTTGAAAAAGGCAAGTATGACTTTGTAATTGATTCAGAGACAATCTCACTTGATATTGATGACTTTATTGTGAATTTTGATTCAGAGGAAAATTTTGCAGTATCGAGCAGAGATGAAAATATTGTTTTCATTTCAACTTTGAGAAACAAAGAGATGATGGCAAGAGGTCTAGTCAAAGATGTTGCAAGAAGATTGCAAACGCTCCGTAAAGAAAGAGGATACAATCCAACTGATGTCTTGGGTGTTGCATCAATTTTAGATCTTGATGATGAATCACTAGAAATGATTAAAGAAAAATCAAGTGATTTGGCATTTTTGGTCAGAGTAAAAGAGATCAATTTTTCAGAGTCTTGCAAGGAATACAAGCAAGATGATATTGATGGATTGAAAATTCGTATTTCTATCGAATAGTTCCAGTTAATCAAAAAATATTATTTTTTGAAGACAATGGGTAAAACTGAATTGTTTTATCAAGGTTATATAGAAAATTCACGTAAATTTACTGATGGTAAAGCAGATTAGTCTTGATGCATGGCAGATTCAACATCTCAAAGATCTGCTAGAGAAAGGCTCAAAGATTGTCGAGAAGACAAACAAGCCAATAGTTCTGTATCGTCAGACTCTAGAGGAAGAAGATGACTCGTATCAAGAAATTGTGTGTACCCTAACCAAAGGATATGTCATTGAGCAGATGGTTACATCTGGTGGGATTTTAGTTCCCAGTTTTCATCAACAGTTCGTATTTTCGATTGAGGAGTACCCTGATGAATTAATGAGAAAGAGCAAAGATCGCTTTTTACAAATGATTGATTTTCTTGATGAACAGCTCAAGTAGGCTCATGGTTAATAAATAACGTAAAAATCAGAAATTTACATGCAGTTATTAGAATTTCAAGCTAAAGAGATATTTCGTCAGTACGGAATCAATCTTCTTCCAAGTAAATCATCTACAAATATTGAAGACGGAAGAAAGCATGCTCAAGAATTGGGCTTTCCATTTGTAATTAAAATCCAAGTTCCAGTTGGAGGTAGAGGAAAAGCTGGAGGAATTCAAAAATGTCAGAATATGGACGAACTTGATTTAAAATATCCTCAAGTAATGGACCTTAAAATCAAAGGTGAGAAAGCAAGAGCAATTTTACTTGAAAAGATGGCAGACATCAAACAAGAATTGTATCTGTCATTATTTTTGAATCGCTCAAAGAGATGTTATACCATCATTGCATCAAATGAAGGCGGGGTAGAAATTGAATCAGTGAAAAGTCAAATTATCAAAGAAGTTGGGTTGGGTGAAGTCTCAGATGAAATTGCAAATGAAGTTGCAAAAGAAATGGGACTCCAAGGAAAGACTGCAGACGGATTTATAGATACACTGAAAAAATTATCAAAAATTACAATTGAGAAAGAGGCAGAACTTGTAGAAATCAATCCATTGGCAATCATGCAAGATGATTCAATTATGGCACTTGATGGAAAGTTTGTCACAGACGATAACAGTAACTTTAGACATCCAGAATTAGAAAAATATCAAGAAAAAACAGCAATTGAAGAAAGAGCTGAAAAGAGTGGATTCTCTTTAGTGGAGTTAGATGGAGACATTGCAGTTGTTGGAAATGGTGCAGGTCTTGTAATGTCAACTTTGGACATGTTATCAGATAATGGTGGCAAGCCTGCATGCTTTTTGGATGTTGGTGGTGGAGCAACTACTGAATCAGTCTATGAAGCACTAACTCTAATTAGCAAATTAGACAGAGTTAAAGGAATTTTGGTAAATCTGTATGGAGGAATTGTAAAGACAACAGTTGTTGCCGAAGCATTTCTCAAAGCTTATGAGGACAATCTAATTGATTTGCCAGTATTTTCAAGATTAAAGGGAACAGAGTCGGAAAAAGCAAAAGAGATGTTGCAGGGTTCAAGAACCAAAATTTTCGATACTGTTGAAGAAGCAATTAATGCAGCAGTAATGGGGGTAAAAAAATGACTGACATCTTTGGGTTACTAAAAGGAAAACCAGAAGATTCTGATTACATGAAAAAAGGTGTAATTGTTCAGGGAATTACGGGTGCATATGGTTCACTACACGCAAAAAATATGATAACTTATGGAACCAATGTTGTTGCAGGAGTTACACCTGGAAAAGGCGGTCAGAAATTTGAAGATAAAGTTCCAGTGTTCAATACAATGCAAGAGGCAGTTGATGCCACAAATGCAAAAATTTCAATTGTCTTTGTTCCAGCAAAATTCTTTTTGCAAGCTGCAAAAGATGCACTAAATGCAGGAATCAAATTGCTTGTTGCAATTCCAGAACACGTTCCAATTAGAGATACAATGGAGGCATTGGCATTAGCTAATGAGAAAGGTGCAACAATCATTGGTCCAAATACTCCAGGAATTATGATTCCAGAGTTGATAAAAATTGGAATTATGCCTGCAATGCCATTTAAGGCAGGAAAGATTGCAGTGTTATCAAAGAGTGGAACATTACTTTATGAGATCTCTGATGCATTAACTAAGAGAGGATATGGTCAATCAATTACTATTGGAATAGGTGGAGACCCAGTAAATGGAACACGACTCATTGATGCATTTGATATGGTCAAAGACATTCCAGATTTAGAAGGACTAGTTGTAGTAGGTGAGATTGGAGGAGATTCAGAAGAGATGTTAGCTCAGAGAATTATTGATTCAGGATTCAACAAACCAACAGTTGCATACATTGCAGGAAGAGCAGCACCAAAAGAGAAGAGAATGGGACATGCAGGCGCAATCGTTATGGGTAATTATGGCTCAGCAGAGTCCAAAGTTTCAATGTTTAACAAAGCAAACATTCCTGTAGCAAAAAGACCTGCAGACGTTCCTGTTTTGCTTGCAGGAAAGATGGGAAAATCCGATTAAATTAAAAGTGAGTGAAAAAGGAGAAAAATAATGCCTATTACAGACCCAGAGAAGAAAAGGATTGCACAACAAGCAAGACTCGTTATGAAGATCTGCTTTAATTGTGGTTGCAGAAATGATATAATTGCAACTAGATGTAGAAAATGCAGAAATCCTTACTTGAGATTAAAGAACAGAAACTTGGGCGCTAAAAAGTAGATTTTATCCACTCATCAATCTTTCACGGTACTCGGATATCATCATCTTTATTTCATTTTTGTATTGTTTAACAAAGTTCTTTGCCATCTCAGCTTCTTCTAGTTCATCTAGTTCTAGTTGCAAGTCATCTGGAAGTTGTTGATTAATTTGATAGAGAATTCTAGCTGCCTCTACATACTGACCTAAATTTTCAGCATACTCAAAAGCCAATTTCATCTTGTTGATTAATTCATCAAACTCTTGTAAAGACATACAACAAAATCACAATATTGATAATAAAAGTCAGGGTAATTACACAATCTAAAGGTAAAAAAGATTGAGATTTTTAGAAATGTTGGACCGGTCGTCTAGTTTGGTTTGGATGACGCACTCACACTGCGTAAGGAAGAAATTCCCGCAAAGGTCGTGGGTTCAAATCCCATCCGGTCCATTACATCTGTTTTGACGGACTGTTTTTGACGATAACTTTTTCGTTGGGCAAGACACCAACATATTCCCATCCACTGTTGATGAGTTGTTCTGCTTCATCTCCTGTGACAACCCGTTGACTGCCTCCACTGTTTTCCAGTTGTTTAACAACTCTTGGACGTGTGACAGTTGTTCAGTTGTCATTGTTGCAACTTGCGTTCTGATGTTTTCTTTCATTCTTTCTTCTTCGTTTTCTATCACTGCTTCAAGGTCTAGGAATTCTTCACTTTGCTTGAATGCGTTACGCATTTCATTTTCAAGTGATGGGGGAAGTTGTGCTTTGTTTGTTGTATACTTTGCTTCCATTGAACCTTTGTGCCCCATAAAGAAAACACGAAAGTCATGTGCAATTTTTTCTCTTGACTCTGCAATTAGAAGTTCTGTATCAAAGAAGGCTCGAAAGACGTAAGGTCTCCATTTGAATCTAGGTCGAAGCATTTTTCTTATTTCGGTAGTTATTGTGTGTGTTTCTGCAAATTTTTTTCCTTTATTGACTCCTCGATACCTCGGATATCTTTTGAATGGTGAAATTGCGGGGGTGTCTGGTCCTAATGCTTCACCATCAAGGATTCTTTGATTACCAGATAATTTGTAGGTTTATAGCCAGAGGGATAGGTCAACTGAAATGGTATTTTACCAAGTTCCTAATACGAATATTGTTTGCTATCAATCCAAAATTTCATAGATAATAGATCAGATTTGGTTGGTTTGCACGCCAAATACTGTTTACCGAGTATTGGCCACACATGAGAGTCTAGTTTTTGTAAAAAAATAGAAGGTATGGTTCTAATTATTAATTCGAGACCGTAATGGAGTTTGGTTACACTCCAGAAGAACATTCAAAGAATCGTGAAGGTTTTTGCTTCCGTATGTGTCTAGTTTGGTTTTACCTACAAACCTATTGACGGCA
>VMDM01000024.1 GCA_008080815.1 Candidatus Nitrosopumilus sp. | reverse complement strand
ATGAATAATGAATCTGTATCTCCATAAAGAACTTCGCTTCCAGTTTCTTCACATTTTTTAATTGTCTCTAAAATTGTATATCTTCCTATGGCTGTTGTAGCTTCTGCTGCTGGAAGATAATATAGTGGAAATATTTCAGCACCCATCACTCCATAACTTGCATTAAGAATTACTTTGAGTGCTTGACTGACTACTGTGTATTGTTGTCTTTGTTCTTCAGTTAGAGTTTCTTTTTTAGATAAACTCTTGTAATAATTTACTCTAAGATCTCTTAGGGAACCAATTATCATTGATGTTAATCCATTTTTTTTGGTACATGCCCAATGATTTGTTCCAGGTATGGTATTTTTTTTGCAATCTTCATGAGGACATCTTACTGTTTCATAAGACAAATTTCTTACTTTGATGATACTTGGGTACAGGCTAGCAAAATCCATCACTACTACATCAAAATGAATTCCTTCTTTGGGGTCAACAACTAATCCTCCTCGATATTTTTTATCTTTGATAACTGCATCTGACATAACCCCTTCAGAACGTTGTTCTAATTCCTGTCTTTTTGGAATTAGGCAATCTCTTTTTCTGTGTTCATAATAGAGTAGACTTCTAATCCATTGAGATACTCCCATTCTGGCAATATCATCAATTGGCATTCTACCGATTCTTGCAATAATTATGAGTAACTTCATCAATAATTCACTATTGAAACTAGTCAGCTCAAAAGTCAAGAGAGCATCATTGTAACAATAATTTGCAGTCTGGTAGAGCGTCATTTCATCAAAATTTACACCATAATCGATTTTTTCTTTATCAAGTAGAGCTTTTGAGACACTGTTCAGAGAGAAATTTGTGTATTTTTGACTGAATGCATAAATCTGAAATGATCGATTTGAAAAAGTTCTGTACAAGTCTAAATGAACACCGTGTTTCAATGTTGCAGAATCTTTCATCATGTAAAGTGGATTATCTGAATTTTTTATTCCCAGTCTTTCGGCTCTGTTGTAAAGATAAGGTAAATCAAATTCATCACCATTGTATGTAATTACAAAAGGAAATTCATTCATTATCGCAAAAGCATCTTGTATCATTTCTTTTTCTTTATCTTTATCATAAAATGTGACTTTGACATTTGATTCTAGTTCATTTGTTCCTTCTTTCACCCCATCTAATTTGAGAACAAAAATCTGATCAAATTCATCAGTTCCTTTCAATCCTATGGCTGTAATTTTTTTCTCTGCAATCTTTGGATCAGGAATTCTTCCAACCTCAGCTTCGACTTCAATGTCTACACTCAATCTTTTAATTTTAGGAATTGGTTGATTAAGTAAATCTGCCCACTCTGATACAAACTCTCTAAACTCTTCTGCATTAACCATGTTGTCACTATCTACTTTGTCCCAAAGTAGACTCTTCAAAGCAATTTTCACTTCATCTGAAATTTCTAAATCTTCGGGAATTAATTTTCCATCATTCACTGTGTAATATTTTCCAACAATTAATTTTCTATCATACAAATAATTTTCATAATACTTTATGTCTGATTCCCATGTTTCAATTATATTTCTAATACTCTTATCCCCCGTAGTTCCTCCTATTGCCAAAGGATCTGTGACAGTAATTTTTGATAAATCTATTTTATCATCTTTGATTAAATCAAATCTCTTTACTGTTTTTATCTCTAAAATATCATCTCTATCATCTAGAAAATTTAATTCATCTGGTGCGAGCCTAGAATAACAATACGGTTTGTGTCCAATCTCATCTTTCCATAGGTATAGTTTTTTTTCTTCAGGCTCATAAAATTTCAAGACTGCTGATTTTGATGTGTTGTCATATGTAGCTGATACCAGCATTGCTGATGGCATAGATTTTACATTTTCAGTAGCTTCCAGATTAACTTGCATATTACATCTAATTGTTATTTGAAATGAGTCTTTGAGCCCATTTAGAAATTTTAGATTTATCTAATTGAATTACTTCTACCCCTGCTTCGCGTAGTAAATCATAATCAGTTTCAGGATAAGAGTCAAGACAAACAAACTTTCTAATTCCAATAGTGATTGCCATCTTGGTGCACTCTAAACATGGAACAAACGTAGTGTACAAAATTGCTCCTTTGACACCAGCTTCAATTCCTAGAATTGCACAATGCATTATTGCATTTGCTTCTGCATGATTGCATAGACATCTATCAAGTGATGCACCTGATTCAATTTTTCCCTCCATTCTTAACTTGCATCTTTTACAACCACCATCAAAACAATTTTTGATACCCGGAGGTGTTCCATTATATCCAGTTGCTAATTGTCTATTGTCTCTTACAATCACTGCGCCAACTTGTCTTGTCATACAATTTGAACGCAATTTTGCCAACTCGGCTTGAAGCATAAAATACTCATCCCAATTTGGTCTTTCAAACTCTGTACTCATGTTAGACTTGTAAATTTGTTCAATATATGGATCACGATAAAAAATTATCCAAGGCGATCAATTTACTTCAACAAGGACAAAATATCCTTTGATGAAAGCCTTGGCTTTAACAACATTTTTCCAATGTGTCCTTTTTTGCAAATTCTTGAACAATACTGCATTTGTGGTTGTTCTAACTCCCTATCACAAAATACACATGTCATCAATCTGTAAATGGTGTTTTGAGTATTTATTGAGTAGTTGTTTTTTTATCTAGTGCCATCATCCAAGTATTTCAAAAAAATATGATGTTGGTGGTAGAAATTTTCAAATTTTGGATTAAATTTTGTTAATTAGGCACAAATAATTGATTTTTTTGTACTACATTGGAATGGTTTGTCAACAATTTACTATACGAAAATATAAAATCATTAATTTCATTTTTTCCAATAATTGACTGAATTTCTTGAGAAAAAGTTTATTCAAAAAAATGCTATAGAAAGTCGTGAATATCAAAAAAACCTCGCTCAACAAGCAATCTCTGAAAACTGTATTGTTGTTTTGCCAACGGGACTAGGAAAAACTGCTATCGCATTACAGGTAATAGCAGAATATCTATCAAAAGGAAATGGAGGTGCTTTATTTTTAGCTCCGACAAGAGTACTGGTAAACCAACATTATGAATTTCTAAAGCAATCATTAACAATTGAAGATGTTGCTATTGTTACTGGCGAGGATCTTATTTCAAAACGAACAAAATTATGGAATAATAGTGTTATTTGTGCAACTCCTGAAATTACAAAAAATGATTTGAATCGTGGAATAGTTAATCCTTCTCAATTCAATTTAGTAATTTTTGATGAAGTTCATAGAACAATTGGTGATTATGCATATTCAGGAATTGCCGAACTTTTTGAAAATTCCGATGTTCGAATAGTTGGAATGACTGCAACTCTTCCAAGTGAAAGAGAAAAAGCAACTGAAATTTTAACAAGATTAAGAATCGCAAGTGTAGCTGAGAGAAATGAAGATAGTCCCGATGTAAAACCATATACTCAAGAAACAGATACTGAATGGATTAATGTTGAACTTCCTGATGAATTAAAAGCAATTCAAACACTCTTAAAAATTGCATTAACAGAAAGATATGATGTTTTAAAAAATAATGGAATTAAATTAGCAGAACAGCAATCACTTTCTGCATTACTTAGAATAAGACAATTCGTTTTAAATCAAAACAGGCGTTCTGCAAAACCATTGTTTACCGCGATAAGAATTCACTATGCACTGAACATTCTTGAAGTTCATGGAATCACACCTTTTTTGAAATTTTGTGAACGAACTCAAGCAAAAAAGGGAGTAGGTATAAAGGAACTTTTTGAACTAGATCCTAATTTTACACGGGCTGTTCATTTGGCAAAAGAAGCACAATCAAGAGGAATTGAACACTCTAAGATTCCAAAACTAAAAGAAATAATTGAATCTGTTCCTGGTAAAGCTTTGATTTTTACTAGTTATCGTGATTCAGTTGATTTAATTCACAACAAGTTACAAGAATTGGGTGTTTCATCTGGGATTTTAATTGGCAAGGCTGGTGAAACTGGACTAAAACAAAAAAAACAGATTGAAACTGTACAGAAATTTCGTGATGGAGAGTTTAAAGTTCTTGTGGCAACTCGTGTAGGTGAAGAAGGATTAGATATTGCAGAAGTAAATCAGGTGATTTTTTATGATAATGTACCAAGTTCTGTTCGCTTTGTTCAAAGACGTGGACGAACAGGTAGAAAAGATACTGGAAAATTAGTAGTCATGATTGCAAAAAATACTATAGATGAAACATATTATTGGATAGGAAAACGTAAGATTTCTGCATCAAAATCTATGGGGCAAAAAATGACTAAAATGATTGAAAAAAATAATTCTCAATCAAATCAGAAATCTGGTTTAGATGCATTTATTTAAAATTCAAATCATTTTCAATAATTTTTATCAGTGAATCTCTTCTCTGAATGATTTGATTTTTTATTTTTGATTCAAATTGATGTATGCTAGTTCCTTTTTTTACTAGCATATTTTCTAATCTTATTTCATATTGATTTTTTAAAAAATCTATTATCTGTTTACTATCTTCAAAATCCATAAAATTCTGTGATTCAGTAGATAATTTCTTAATTGAATTTTCTAAATAATCCAGAATTGATTCTAATTCAGTTTGATTCATCTTATAATTTCTAATTTGATTATCCGTATCTCTTTATGATGTGATACCCAAATTCTGATTTTACAGGTTGAGAAACTTGTCCTATTTGTAGACTAAATGCTGCTTCCTCAAAGGGTTTGACCATCATACCTCTTGTAAAATATCCTAAATTTCCATCTTTTTTTGCACTTGGTGAATCGATTGAAAACTCTTTTGCCATTTTTCCAAATTTTTCACCATTGTTTAGTTTTTCCATTATCTCTAATGCTTCTGATTGTTTTTTTACTAAAATATGTGAACATTTGATCTTATTTGACATGAATTCTATTTTTAGATCTAGTCTTTATTTGTTATTTAGTTGATATGAAATTACTTTTTTAGTAGTAATTTCATCAATTTTTATGCATTGTAATGGTGCTTGTAAAAATTACAAAGCAAAAAGTTTTGGAAATGGACTAAGCAGATATGATAACGGACAAAAAAGATGTCATGAATGTGAAATATTTTTGGATTGGGAAGGTCTATGGTGTCCTTGTTGTGGTCATTTACTTCGTTCAAAACCTCGCGCAAAACGTGCTAAGGTAAGAACAATTACCGTGTAATTTTCTAATTAATTCCCCATGACACCTTGTTTGAAATGTCTATTGTGACAAATGGTGCTTCATTTTCTTTCCACGGCTCCTTTCTTACCCATGCAAATTTTTTATAAAATAAATCATAATATTTTTGAAATATTTTTCCATTTTCAATCATTTTTGAAATTCCTTGAACTATGATTGCTTTGTGATTTCCTGGATTGTATTTGTCGATTACTATGCTGATGTTCGGATTGGTTTTGATATTGTTTAATGTTCGTGTATTGTAATCAGTAGCAAAAACAATTTTTCCATCAATCATTAAAAATGAAATAGGTTTTACATGAACAATTTTATCATGAGATGAGGCAACTCGTGCTTCTTCTATGGAGTTTAGAAAACTAATCTCATTTTCTGTAAATTCTTTCAACTGAAAATCCTTTCTCTGATATCTGGAATATGTTTGTAAATCATATCCCTGACTTTAATTTGGTCCTCGACAGTCGGTGCTTCACTTTGAGAACTCAAAATTGCACCACTCATTCCTAATGCCATTCCCATTACAATACCAAAAACAAATTCTTTGGGATTTTCAACATGAAAAACTTCTTTATTTTGAGAAATCTCTTCCAAATAATTTGGAACAGTCATTAATGCACCATTAATCGTTTGTTCAATTATTGAATTAATTTCATCTTCATTCATGATTTTTCAATAAATATTTGATTAATAAATTATCTCTATTGTTGATTACTAAAAAGATGTTTTTGGATAGACTTTTAATGCATTTTTAGTTGAAAATATCATGTTTAGATATTTTACTTTGAATGAAGCAAATGAAGTTCTTCCTGATGTAATTAAAAAATTTGAATATGCATTAGCGAAAAAAAATGATATTAAAAAATGTGAAATGCAACTTCAAATCACTTTATCTGCAAATCATTCATTTGAAGAATATGCAACACTGAAACAACAACTTAATTCTGCAATAACCAAGTTTTATGAATCAATGGAAGTTCTTGAGAATACTGGTGTGGTTGTCAAGGGATTAGAACAAGGACTTTTGGATTTTCCTTCTAAAAGATTTGATGAAGAAGTGTGGTTGTGTTGGAAATATGGTGAAACTGAAATAAAATTTTGGCATGAAAAAGATTCAGGGTTTATGGGAAGAAAACCTATAGAAGTTTCTGATGAATCTCTAGTCTAAGGATTTTATTCGTTTTTGGTCTCTGCATACTCCACAGAGATAATTTTCTTTGAACAGTGTTAATTGCTCTTCAAATTCTTTTGTTTTGTAAAAAGATTTTCCAGTCTTCATTCCTCCCGGAACTGTTTTTTTACAATTTGAGCAATTTAGGTTCTCAATAAAATCTACTAATTCTTCTCCATTCAAAATTTTTCCAAATCTCATCTACAGTTTCATTGTAGAATTATGGTTTAAATCCTTATGAATATTAAATCATCAAATTAAACAAGAATATGATTTCCACTTGGTTTAGAATTATTCGATTGAGATTTCTTTTAGCTTCAGTTATTGCAGTTTCTGTTGGTGCTGCAATGAACTGGTGGTTGAATCAATCTATTGGAATTTTTGATCTTTTTTTGACTTTTTGTGGTGTATTAGCATTACATGCTAGTGTGGATTTGTTAAATGACTATTGGGATTTTAAACGAGGTATTGATACGCTTACACCTAAAACTAAAATGAGTGGGGGTACAGGAGTTTTACCTGAAGGATTACTTGAACCAAAATCTGTTTATCGTGTTGGAATTATTTTTCTAGTAATTGGTTCTATTATTGGTGCTTACTTTGTTTATACTGATGGAATCATTATTGCAATAATTCTTGGATTTGCAATCATTTCAATTTATTTTTACTCTACCAAAATTGTTGATTCTGGTTTAGGAGAGTTTTTTGTTGCAGTTAAAGGAGGTATGATAGTAATTGGAACTTTTTTTATTCAATCAAACACATTAACACTTGAGATTGTTTTTGGAGGAATTACAGTTGGGGTTCTTTCCTCACTAGTTTTGTTTATTGCATCTTTTCCTGATCATGATGCTGACAAATCAAAAGGTAGAAAAACACTTGTTATCGCTCTAGGAAAAAACAAAGCAAAGAATGTTTTTTGGATTTTTCCTATGATTGCATACATTACAATTGTAACGGGTGTGTTAACTCAAAACTTACCAATTTTCTCTTTATTGACTCTGTTGACAATTCCGATTGCAATTAAATCTGGATTTGGCTTGAAAAGAAATTTTGATCAAATAATGAACCTTGTTCCTGCAATGAAGAATGCTTTACTATTTAGCAGAATAACTGGGGCATTATTTGTTATTGGAATAATCATTTCAACAATTTTCAGTTTATAGGGATTTGTAATTCAAAATTCAAGCATAATCATAAATTCAGTTAAATTTTATTATTTTTATGATATCTGGATTTGCAACTAAAGATGCTACCCTAGAATTTGCCAAAAAATCAGGAGCAATCTTTGAAAATTATAAAAAATTTCAAGATTTGACTTTGTCTAATGTGGGTTTAGGCACTTACCTTGGAAATCCTGACTCTCAAACAGACTTGATGGTAATTGATGCAGTAAAAAAATCAATAAAATCTGGAATCAACGTGATTGATTCAGCAATAAATTATAGATCTCAAAAAGCTGAAAGATCTGTTGGAAAAGCAATTGGAGAATTGATTGAAGAAAAAACAATTTCACGAAATCAGATTTTTATCTGTTCAAAAAATGGCTACGTAACAAATGATGCAGATGTTCCATTAGATTTTTGGCAATATGTAAAACAAGAGCTTACTTCAAAAGGTGTTGTCAAAGAAGGTGATATCACATCAGGTTACCATTGTATGACTCCTGAATTTCTATCAGATCAGTTAGAACGTAGTTTAAGAAATCTTAATGTTGAATGTATTGATTTAATGTATCTGCATAATGGTGTAGAGGGCCAAATCAAAGATATTTCTATGGAACAATTCACTAAAAATTTAGAAAGTGTTTTTGAAATTTATGAATCAAAAAGAAAAGAAGGAAAAATAAAATTTTATGGAATGGCTACATGGGAATGTTTTCGAGTTCCAAATGATAATCCACAGTTCTTATCTTTAGAAAAAACTATTGATATGGCAAAAAGAATAGGTGGAGAAAATCACGGTTTTCGATTTATTCAATTACCATTTAATTTGTACTATGATCAAGCGTTGTTAGCAAAAACACAAAAGGTATCTGACAAAAATACATCGTTTTTGGAATCTGCAGCTCATAATGAAATGGGTGTGTTCACAAGTGTTCCTTTCATGCAAGGGAGATTATTGAATCCAGGTGTGATTCCAGAGTTCTTGGAATTAAATGCCCCACTCAGAATTTTACAATTTTTACGTTCATGTCCTGGGGTGTTGGCTCCATTAATTGGACAAAAATCTGCATCACATTTAGAGGAGAATTTAAAAATCATGCATATTCCTCCATTGACTGAGTCTGAATTTGTGGATACACTGAAAAAACTAACTTCGGGATGATTTTTTACTTCAACTATAATAACTGGTAAAAATATCAAAAATCATGACTGGTAAAATTTTTGATTACTCAAAAATATGTGAAGATGTAAAAGCAATAGATGAGAAAATTCGTTTTGCTGGAGTAATCAATGAGAGAGGTCGATTGGTAGCAGGAGGAATGAAACCAAATGTCGAACCGTTAGAAAGTGAAAAAGATGACGAAATGATTTTCATGGAACTCGCTCTCAGAGTTAAAATGAGAAAAGAATTTGATAAGCAATTGGGCTCCGTAAATTTTGCTATGGCTTCACGTGAACGTGCATTGGCAATTAGTGTTTTAATTAATGATGATATTTTGTATGTGGTTTCAGAACCTGATACTGACTATGGCTTATTGCCGAAAAAAATTCTAGATATTGTAAAATCTGCTTAATCTTTCTGAATCTATAAATAGAAATTATCTTGGAAAATGTTGTGCCTGTTGATCCTGTTTGTGGAATTGAACTCGATGAAGAATTAGCACTTTTACATGAACATGATGGGAAAAAATATTTTTTCTGTTGCAACGGTTGCAGAAGAATTTTTATTAAAAAACCAAAAAAATACCGTTAATTCTAGATTGGAAAAGCCCCACACATTCTACAAAATTTTGATTGATCAACTGTAAATTTACAATAAGGGCATTTTTTGAGACTATTTTTTGAAATTGGGATTTTGTGATATCTCTTAAAAATTTCATAGTAGTGTAATGACTCTTTACTTCTTAAATTAACTCCTTCATGTTTTTCTATCCAAAGTTTTTTTTCAACAAAATTTTCTTCATTCATTATTGAATTAAATAAATTGGTTAATCCTACTGTGCCTGAACCGTCTTGCATTGGTGATTTTTCTCTCCATACAATTTGATTGGGTAACTTGTTTTCAAACGCTTTGCGTAAAATCCATTTTCCTATTCTTTTCTTTTCATATTCGCCTACTTTCAGTTCTGATGGAATTTTTTTAGCATACTCAATTACATTGTCATTCAAAAATGGAGATTCGATCTTAATTCCTAAATATTTTCCAATTTCTTGAGTTGGAAAATGCATTATACTTCTTACTCTTTCTAATTCTCTATCTAATTCTGGTTGTGATTTGTAAAGAAAAAAATTATACCCTGCAAATAATTCATCTGCTCCATCTCCAGTTAGAATTGATTCAATATCTTGTTCTTTAGCCCATTTTAATGCCAGATACATTACAACATTATTTCTTATTTCTATGTCGTTAAAATTTTTTAGAATTTTTATGGTTTCTTCAATACCTTCTAAAATTTCAGTTGTTTTCACATTTAAAATATTTACATCTAAATTTAGATTCTTTCCAATAGTTTGACAATATGTTAAATCATTAGAAACAAAATCCTCAGCAATAACTGCAACTGTTGTAGGCTTTTTTTCTTTTAAAAAATATGCAATAATTGAACTATCTAATCCTCCAGACAAAGAAATCAAATTTGAATTAGTCTCGTTACATGCGTTTTCTAAAATTCTGTATAATTTTTCAGCATACTCATTCAATGATGAAATTTTTCCATACAAATTAAAATAGATATGGATATGTTGTTTGTTTATTGCAAACTTTAAATTATTTTGAAGATGCCAAAAATCATGTTATTACCAGCAGAAATTGAGTCCAAAACTCTTATTCCTGCACTTAGAGCAATTTTGGCTAAAAAATTAGCTGAAGATCACAAAATTCGTGAAGATGAGATTTCTAAAATGCTTGGTGTGACTCAAGCTGCAGTCAGTAATTATATTCGCGGAACTCGTGGTGATCCTTCATTAATTGCAAAACTTTTAGCTGAAAAACAAGTATCTGATATGATTAATGAATTGAGTGATAGTCTCTCTTCTGATATGGCTTATACTCCGTCTAGTCTTTCCAAATTCATTGGCCTATGTAATTACATTAAATCTAGTTTGTTAATTTGTGAGATACATCATAATTTGGAATCTGATATTGATGAAAAAGTTTGTAAGGAATGCGAAAATATGTTACTAAAAGGTCCTGGCAGCGTTTACTAAATTTTTATTAAAATTATTTCAATAGTTGATAACATTCTACCGATTCCTGGTTTACCATCGATATCTAAATTAATTTTCTCAACTTTGGATTTTCCATTTAACATTTTTTCAGTAATTATATTTGCTACTGCTACGGCATTGGGTATTGCATTGCCTTTTGCTTTAAGAAAAATCTTTGATTTTTTATTTAAAAATGAAAGTACATCCAATGCTATTTGCATTACTGGGTCATTTCCAATGAATATGGTGTCTTCAGACATTTTGGTCTGCTCGTGACCATACGGTTTCTTAATCTCTTCCATGAGCATTATTCAACATTCAGAAATTTTCTGTTCTTTTAAGTTTTATCGACCATTGATTCATTTTTCAAAATAGTCAATAGGAATATTTTGATAGTCTCCATTAGGCAAAACTCTTCTGATCGTAATTGGAATCACTCTTTGATCCAATTCTTCCATAGAAATGTCAAGAGAAATTCTGGCGGTTTTTGGTATAGGAATGAAAGGTGGAGCTCCTAATGATAATTGAAGTGCTCTTGCACCCATAATTCGTGCTTTTTCAAATCTTGTTAATGTTGGAGGTCCAATGGTAATCTTTTCTTTTTCACAAGGAATTTCTACTGGTTCGTGCTCTTGAACAACATCAATAATCTCTCTTTCTTCAATTTCTTTGAGTTTCTTCTCTAAATCTTGCTGATCCTTTTCAGTTAGTGGTTCGACATCTCCCTTTTTTTCAATTAATTTTCTGTAGGTTTCTAATGCTTTGTTTAAACCAGCATTTGTTTCAACTTCTACATCTTCAATAGGGGTATCTTCAACTTCTTCTTCTTGTGCAAAAATAGGTTCTTCCTGTTCTTCTACTTCCACTACTTCTGTATTTTCAGAATCTGACAAGTATCGATTTTTCTCTTAAAACGTTATATAATCTAATCATTTTAAATTACGAATTGAGTATATCATCAGTATCTAAAAAACAACTGGTTTTAGAGATTCAAGGAAAATCAAAAATTCAATGTGATCTAAAAAGACACCTTTCCCCTAGAACTGTTGGGATTATTCTCCGTTCATTACCTATTGATGGACATGCTCATTTGATGGGATCATCCATAGTTTATTTTGAAACTTCAATCGATTCTGGAATAGAACGCTCTAGAACTGAATTCAAAAAAGGTGAAGTTGCATTTCTTCCATCTACTGGTAGTTTCTGTTTTTTTAAATCTGACGTAAATACTGGAAAATCCATGACACCAATTGGAATGCTAAAAGGAAATATCGATGAATTAACTGGAATAAAATCTGGCGATGTATTGAAAATCTATGAAGAATTAGATTGATAAAGGAAATGTCCTGAAAATCCACCTACTACTTTAACAGAACCATTCTGAACTGAATTTTTTAAGAATTTGTTTGCAGCTGACACTTTGACTCCTAACTGTCTTGCCATGTCATGAACTGTAATTACTTTGGAGCTTTGCAAAATTTTCATTGCTTGTTGTTCATTCACCATTACCGTAATCTCTGCTTTTTTTGGACCGCCTTCACCTTTGTCTTTTTTTCCTTTTTTAGTATCTTTAGTACCTGCAGACTTGTCTTTTGTAGCAGTAGTTACTTTTTTTGCTCCACCCATAATCATAGCGCAAAATGTTCGTCTTATAAATGATAAAGTTTCCATGAGTAGATTTTTTTCAAGTATAAATAATATCAAAGCCCTAAAACAATATGGGTCTAGTATCTAAAGGCGCAAAATGTAATGTTGATGGTTGTTCAAATGATGGAACTCGATCATTAAACACCAGTAAAGTAGAAAATGCAGGTTTGCGAGTAAATTCCACTGGAAAAAAAACTGTACTTTGTAAAGATCATTACAAAGAATATAAAAAAGAATCAAAAGATGACCGAGAATTAGAACGTGCTAGATTTGATAAATTCTAGTGTTTTTTGTGATTTTTTGAATTTGAACTTTTTTTGGATTTATTTTTAGATGGACTATTAAAATAATCTTCTTTTAATTTTTGATACATTTTAGGGATTTCTTTGTAAAGTCTTTTTGGTTTTCTCTTTTTTTGATTACTTAAGACATAGAGTGCAAGAATTGGAAATGCAATTGTTGCATCAGTGTAGACTGTAACTACGCCATCATGCGCATCTTGGACTTTTCCCCAACTTTTTCCTTCTTGGAGTGTAGCTCCCGACAAACCTCCTGTGTCAGGTCTAGCATCAGTTATCTGAATAATGTAATCTTGACCTCCATCATTTCTATTTAGTATCTGATCTAACAATGGACCTGTCTGTTGAGCTGTATTTTTAGGAACTCCTCCACCTAATTCCAAAATTCCTGATTTTTTTGAATTATACAAAATGGAAGCTTGTTCTAAAATTTCTCTGACAAAATCTAATTGATATTCTTTATCTTGAAGTCTATGAACTGCCAAATTAAGTGCTAAAGATGAATCCTTTATAGTTGAAATGTATACTGGAACATCATAATCATATGCTGTCGTTACAAAACTTTTTTCTGGATGTGCGGATTTCTCCTTACTAATTTTTCCCATTAAATTACAAAATTCTGCGGTTGTAAATGATTGATTTGTAAATTTATCTTCAAACATTTTTTGAACAATTTTATCTTGTGCTTCTAATGTTTGAGAATATTTGATGTAGACATCTCTTATTCTGACAATTTCATTTTCATATAATTTCATATCATCTACATCAAAACTTCCTTGTTTCACTGGTAAACCCCAGGCAAAATGATCTTCATGATATACATTGGCTCCAGTAGTGATTATCCAATCCACAAAACCTCGTTCAATTAATGATTTGATAATTCCTCCAAATCCTACGGGGGTCATTGCACCTGCAACAGTAAGGCAAATAGTTGCATCATTTTCAATCATTTTTGCATATAATTTTGCAGCCTCTCCTAATTGCCTTCCATTATATCCTGAACTTGCAAAGACTTCAACTAATTCTTCAATTCCCATTTTAGAATCTAATTTGATATGCGGAATATCTTTTCCATGAAATTTATGAGGATCCACGAAAAAAAGAAATTTTAACAGTAAATAATATTTGCGAAATTTTTGAAGATGTTTAATTAATACTGAGTTTTAATTTGAAATTATGAAATTTGTAGATATGCATGATCCCTCCAGAGTAAATGAACTGCCTTCTCAAGTACAAGTTCTCTTTTCAGGCGGCACATTCATTCAGGATGAATTCACTATAACTAGAGTTGAAATGAGGCTGTATATCGAAAGACATGATGATAATCTGGGTGATTACTCTCTAATTACTTCATTTGTTGAAACTGAAAATGATTCTATTGAGATGATTTATGATGAAGGTTTTAGGGGAGAAAATAGCCTTGAGAGAACTGTTCAATTTTTGACTTCAAATTTAGGGATCTCAGGTTTGATTTTAAGGTCAACAATATCCATGCGTGAGAAGAAATCTGAATGAAACTTTGAAAACACTTATTTCAATTATAATTTCTGTCTCAAATTATGCGAATATTGCAACTTCATTGTGATAGTATTGAATATACTCCAACAAAAAAAGAAATTCAGTCAGCTGAGAATATTGAAAATCCTTCAACCGTTAAATTAGAAGAATTGGTTGTCGCTTTCATTGCAATTGAAGAAGGCGATGATTCTTCAGTTGCAAAAAATGCTATTTCACAAATACAAAATTCAATGGAGAAAATTGGATGTAAAAAATTACTTCTATACCCATATGCACACCTAAGTGCAAATCTTGCAAGGCCTACTACTGCTATGTCGATTTTAAAAGAAATGGAATCTCTAGCTACTAATTTGGATGTTTCACATTCCCCCTTTGGTTGGACAAAATCGTATAATGTTAAAGTAAAAGGTCATCCTCTTGCAGAGAGTTCTAAAGTAATTACGAAAGACTCTGAATCTAAAACAAATGAGATTACATCTGAAGCTCTGAAAGGTGAATCTACAATTAGATCATATTGGAAAATAATGTCTCCAGATGGAACTATGACAAATATTGGTGATTTTGATTTTAAAAATTATAAAAAATTAGAAATTCTGGCAAAATATGAATCCGCAAAACAAAGACAAGTTGATGAACCTCCACCACATGTAGCTTTAATGAAAAAATTAGGTATTGCAGATTATGAACCTGCATCTGATTCTGGAAATATGAGATTTTTTCCAAATGGTAGATTGATCAAATCACTAATTGAGAGATATGTCACTGAAAGAGTAAAAGAATATGGTGGAAATGAAGTTGAAACACCAATCATGTATGATTCAGAACATCCTAGTATGGTTAGTTACTTCAATAGATTTCCTGCACGTCAGTACAATATTGATTCCGAAGGTAAAAAATTATTTTTAAGATTTGCAGCATGTTTTGGACAATTTTTAATGGCTAACCATTTCCAACTATCACACAAAAACTTACCTTACAGACTCTATGAGTTAACGCGTTACAGTTTTCGTAGAGAACAATCAGGAGAACTAGTTGGATTGAGGAGATTACGTGCATTCACTATGCCTGATTGTCATGCATTTTGTAAAGATATACCACAAGCTGTTGATGAAATTAAAGTTCGATTTGATTTATCTCAAAGTGTCTTACAGGAATTAGGCATTGAAACCTCTGATTATGAAATGGCAATAAGATTTACAGAAGATTTCTACAATGAAAATAAAAATTCAATTGAAGATATTGTAAGAAAACATGGAAGACCAGTACTCGTGGAGATGTGGAAAGAAAAATTCTTTTACTTTGTTCTGAAATGGGAATTTAATTTTGTAGATAATCTTGGAAAAGCTTCAGCATTATCTACAGATCAAATTGATGTTGAAAACGGAAAGCGTTATGATATTTCATATATTGATGAAAATAATTCTGAAAAAAATCCAATTATTTTACATAACTCTCCCAGTGGTGCAATTGAACGAATAATTTATGCTCTACTAGAAAAAGCTGCAAAAGATTCTCAAGAAGGTAAAAAACCACAACTACCATTATGGTTAGCTCCAACACAGGTTCGAATAATTCCCATTAAAGAAAATTTTAATGAACACTGCATATCACTTCAAAAGAAAATTTCTTTAGAAAATGTTCGTGTTGATGTTGATGATCGCAATGAAAGTATTGGAAAAAGAATACGGGATGCTGAAAAAGAATGGATTCAGTATATTCTAGTAATTGGTGATAAAGAAGTTAATTCAACAAACCTTAGTATACGCGACAGACAAACTGGTTCTATGAGAGAATTGAGCTTTGATGATTTTATTCAAGAAATTCAGACTCAAACACAAAATAAACCATTTACGTCTCTGAACCAATCAACATTTCTTTCAAAACGACCTAATCTGATGGTGTAGATATGAGTTTTCTAGATTTGTATCTTAACAAGAATCCTTTAATCACCTCATCTGATGATGGAGAAGAACCAGTAGCAACGGTTTTCGGTATTCCTTTTGATGCCACACATTCATACAAACCTGGATGTAGATTCGGAGCAGATGCCATTCGTGATTCTTTTAACAATATTGAGATATTCCATCCCTCACTAGGTGTAGATTTAGAAACTGTAAATATTGAGGATCTTGGAAACACCAGACATACTGTTGTTGCATCAGAAATGATTGATATGGTAAAAAAAATTACCACAGAACTTGTTTCTAAACAAAAACAACTATTCATTTTAGGCGGAGAACACTCTATCACATATGGAACGTATTGTAGTTTTCCAAAAGATACAGGATATGTTGTTTTTGATGCACATTATGATTTAAGAAATGAATTTGCAGATATTAACTTGAGTCATGCATCATATCTCAGAAGAATTGTTGAGGAAAGAGGTTCAGAAAATATTCTCCACGTAGGAGCACGTGCATTTGTAAAAGAAGAACTTGAATTTCTAAAAGAAAATAATATTAAAACAATTACTGACTCTGATATAAGACAAGGAAAAGGTCCTGAACTTCTCAAAGCATTCGTATCAGGTTTTGAAAAAATGTATGCCTCTTTTGATTTAGATGTACTAGATCCTGCATTTGCTCCAGGCGTAGGAAATCCAGAAGCAGTTGGAATTACATCTAGAGAATTATTTGATATGATTCATGTTCTACAAAATACCAAAGTAACCGGTGTGGATATTGTTGAGTTAAATCCATATCATGATAATGGCGCTACTGCTTCATTAGCTGCAAAAATCATGTCTACACTAATTGCAATCAATCTATCTAAAAAATAAATAAATTATTCAGGCTCAAATTGTCATTTTACTTATTAACAGGACATTGGTGATTTATTCGTGTTAAACAATCTAAGAGAATCATTAAAACCCACTTTAGAAAAAACGGGAAAAGTTTTTGCCTCGACAGGGTTATCACCAAATTTTTGGACATCTGTTGGATTAGGATTTGCGATTCTCTCTGGAATAATTTATGGATTAGGAATTGAATATGGATTAATTATTGGTGGTATTGTATTACTTATTTCAGGATTTTTTGATATGGTAGATGGGCAGGTTGCTCGAGTTACTGGAAAAACCTCCAAGAAAGGATCCTATTTGGATTCAATGTTTGATAAAATTGCAGAAACTGTAATTTTTCTTGGAATTTTAATTGGAGGATATGCTGAACCATACCTTGTATTTTTGGCCATTACCTTGTCATTATTGGTAAGTTATGCAAGAGCTAAATCTGATGCACTAAATGTAAAATTACAGGGAGTAGGTATTGGCGAAAGAGCTGAGCGTTTGTTAGTAATTGCAATAATTGGAATTATTGGATTTATGGATTATGCTGTAATCATTGTAGTAATTATAGCTGCAATTACTCTAATTCAAAGAATGATTGTAACTAGCAAAAATATTGTTGAAGACTAACGTAATTTACCGCGTTTTCTTCTACTATCTGCAGATCTGATTTTTAGAATTTTGAAATGAATTGCACATGAGATACAATACCATTTGAGAACTGTTGGTGAAGCAATGTATGCACCTTGAGCCCTTAACTCTTTAGCTAATGTATGTTCTACCAAATTTAGTTTGGAAGTAACTTTTTTTGCTTTATCTTTTGGAACCGTTTGACCGCAATTGGTACATTGGATAACTCCTGATGAACCTTTACCGCCTTTTGTTCTACCTCTACTGGCTCGTTTAAGTGGCATGTGGTTAACCCTAATTATCCTACTTATATTCTTGTATGTTAAATCCAAAAAAACCTCATTTTAGCCTCATTTTTGATCCAAGTTTTAATTAAAGATCTGTCTAGCAATATTGAAGTGATAGGTCTCTGTCATGATTGTTACAGTTCTGGAGTAGAAGTATTTTCTAAGAAAGGTAAGGTACTTTGCAAAAATTGCCTTGAAAAATTAAACACAAATGACTAAATTTACTGAAATTCAATTAAAGTAAATGAAAATTTGTGTAGTGGGTCATTGTGCAATTGACACCATTAAAATCGAAGATTCACAATACGAACAAATCGGTGGTTCTGCATGTTATTGTGGATTAACTGCAAGACAATTTGGATTTGATGTAGAATTACAAACAAAATTCGGTAAAGATTTTCCAAAACAGTATTTATCAGATAATAAAATTAAATTCATAAATTCAGAATCTGAAAATAATACTACACATTTTAAAATTGAAATCAATGGCAGTGATAGAAAATTGATTTTAGAAAATTTCTGTGAAGATATTGAATATCAATCCAGTAAATGTGATGGTCACTTAGTTAGTCCTATTTTCAATGAAATTAGTAGTGATTCACTTTCAAAAATAAAAAATGATTCTAATTTCTTATTGGTGGATCCTCAGGGATTTCTTAGAAAAAAAGATCAACAAGGAAATGTCTTTTTAGATAAAACCAGTTTAGATTTATCTAATGTTAATGCCATTAAAGTAAATCCAGAAGAATCAGATCAAATTGTTTCTGGCACACCTGATGAAAAAATGATGGCACTACAGAAAAAAGGAGTAGAGTATGTTCTCTATACAAATAAGGTTGATGTTTCATTACTTGTCAAAAATAAAATATATTCAATCACACTTCCAAATAAAGAAATTCATGACACCACTGGAATTGGAGATATCTTTTGTTCTGCATTTGTGTCTACAATGTTAAAGGAAAAAGACTTTTTGTGGGCATTTTGTTTTGCAGGTGGTGCTGCTCAGGCTGCATTGGACTCAAAAAATGTTGGTTTGTTAAAAATTCCTAAAAAAGGAACTATTCAAAATAATGCTTCATATTTTTATAATTTAGTAAAATTCAGAGATATTTAGGCACAAATTAAAACAATCATTATTTAGATTGAAATATTCTTTTATTAGACTCCTAAATTTTATTGATTTGTGCAAGTAGGCATCTATAGTTTTGGAACAACAAGTACTGCAACTAAAACTGTAAAATCCATTTTAGATATGAATGGAATTGAATCATTTAGTATTTCTAAATCTAAAAATAAACAAATGGATTACGTAATTGTTCTTGGAGGTGATAAAGGAGTAAGAAATTATTTTCATCGAACTTTTGATTCAACTTTACCAATTTTGGGAATTAATGAAGGTGAATCAAGTGGTTTTTTGGCTCAAATTGATTTGAAAGAATTTTCATCCTATGCAAGTTTATTTAAAAAAGAAAAGTTTTCAGTTGAAGAAGTTCCTCGATTGGGTGTAAAAATTGATGGAAAAAGTGTCTATCCGGTTTTAAATGATGTTGCCGTTTTTTCATCTCGAAGTGCTATGTTAATGGAACATACTCTGAGAGTCAATGGTGATGAAGTATGGCATGATAATAGTGATGGAATTATTGTATCTACACCAATTGGTTCATCGGCATACTCTATGTCTGCTGGTGGTCCAATGTTATTTCAGGATTCTGCAGTTTTTGAAATAATTTCTGTGAACTCATTAGATGTTACTAGACGTCCAATTATAGTTTCTAATTCTAGTTCAATTGAAATTGATGACATTTCTGCTAGATTACATTGTGAAGTAGTTTTAGATGGTCTAGATAGATACAAGGTTAACAAAACAGTAGAGTGTACCCAATTCTTTCCTCCTGCAAAAATTATTCGTTTGAAAAAGGATTCTACAGCTATTTCTGCTTTGGCAAAAAAAGTTCATTTGGCTGAGGAATTACTTAGCATGCCTCCAAGTTCAAAATTACTTCTAAAGACATTGGAGTATGAGGGAGCATTAACTCAAAAGGATCTGGTTAACAAAACATTACTGCCTGATAGAACGGTTCGTTTAGCTCTGAGTCATTTATTAAAAAAAGGATATGTCAAGAAAAAAATTTCTATCCGTGATGCAAGACAAAAAATTTATGAAATTTCAAAAATTGAATAATTATTTTTGGGATGCAGCTTTTACAAAAGATAAGAATGATTCTTCAGGATATCCTGGTCTGCTATTGAATTCAGGGTGATATTGTACTCCTAAATAGAATTTATGTGATGGAATTTCTAATATTTCCATTCTTTTTCCAGAATCACTATCTGCAGAAAAAATTAATCCATTTTTTTCAAATTCTGCTATGTATTGTTTATTAATTTCATATCTGTGTCTGTGTCTTTTTGAAATTTTTGATGAATGATATATTTTTTCAGCATTTGTATTTTCTTTAATTAATACATCATTTGCTCCGAGTCTTAATGAACCTCCCATATCTAATACGTCTTTTTGCTCAGGCAATAAATCTACAATTGGATTTTTTGCATCATTTTTTATTTCTGTAGAATTTGCATCTTCTAATTTTAGAACATTTCTACCAAATGCAATAGCTGCTAATTGAAAACCAAAACATATTCCCAGATATGGTATGTTTTTTTCTCTTGCATAATTTGCTGTTTCTATAATTCCTTCAGAACCTCTTGTTCCAAATCCTCCAGGTACTAACACCCCATCATAATTTGACAATATCTTATAATCTTCTATTGATTCTGAATCAATCCAATCTATTTTGACATCTTTACCAATTTCTGCTCCTGCATGTTTCAATGCATGATTAACACTAACGTAGCTATCAGTTAGGGTGACATATTTTCCAACCATTGCTATTTTTACGTGATTTTCATCACTTTGATTCATCTTTTCAGTAATTTTGTTCCATTTATCCCAATTTGCAGAAGCATTGACCATGCCGACAATTCCAAATTTTGTAAATAATGAGTCCATGAATCCTTGTTCGTAAATCATTTGTGGAACTTCAAAAATTGATTTTGCATCATGGCATGACAGTACGTCTTTTGGTGTTACATTTGTAAACATGGCAATTTTTTGTTTGGTTTTTTCTTCTAGTGGCAGTGTGCATCTTACTGCAAGAAAATCAGGTTGAATTCCAATCCTTCTTAATTCTTGAGCACTGTGTTGAGTTGGTTTTGTTTTCTGCTCTCCTACTACATCAAGAGATGGTGCTAAAGTGACATGTACAAAAACTACTTGATTTCCTTCTTCAACTTTCATTTGTCTTAGTGCCTCCAAAAATGGAAGTGATTCAATATCTCCAACTGTTCCACCACATTCTACAATTAGAAAATCTAATTCTTCATCACGAGCTATATTTCTAATTCTATTTTTGATTTCATCTGTGACATGTGGAATTATTTGAACACATGCTCCTAAATATTCTCCACGTCTTTCTGCTTCAATAACTGATGAATATACCTGTGCCGTTGTAATGTTGTGACTTTTGAGAATGTTTTGATTTAGAAATCTTTCATAGTTGCCTATGTCCATGTCACACTCTCCGCCATCATCTGTGACAAATACTTCACCATGAGCTACAGGATTCATTGTACCTGCATCATAATTTAGATAGGGATCTATTTTGACACAAGAAACTTTGTGATCTGATAACTGTAATAATTTTGCAATTGAAGATGTTGTAACGCCTTTACCAAGTCCTGACATTACGCCTCCGGTAACAAAAATAAATTTTGTCTGCACATTTATGTAAAACATATCTTATTTTTGAATGTTTTTGGCTTATCACGAATCTTTGAAATATTGTATGTTCTTAGTAGTTTTATGAAACCATTATTTTTTATTTCAGCATTTCTTTTGACTGTTTTTTTGGTTCCAAATGCCTTTGCAGAAACCTTTGAAATCAAGATCCCACCCGGTGCCTCTGATACTAATTCTGGAATTTTTTGGCATGAGGATTCAACAGGGGAGACAACCGGTACTATCACTATCAACATCGGCGATACTGTAAAATGGTATAACACGGATAATGCATTTCATTCTATAGTTTCAATTAGTTATGATTTTGAGGAAGATGGACTCTTTAACAGTAGTTTATTTTCCCCCGGTAAAACTTTCAAATACACTTTCAATGAGGCTGGTGACTACTACTATTATTGTGATATTCATCCTTTCATGAAAGGGATCGTTCATGTTGAAGACAGGGAATCATTAAAACTTCTGTCTAATGTTGCTTCTGAATATACTAGTGAATCTTCTCTAATCGATATCAAATATTATCTTGATGTAAACTTGAGTGATTCTGTATTCATTGATCCTCAAAATAACCTGATTTCGTTTTCTTTAGAGGAATTCAGCAATGACTCTGAGGTCGTTCTAATCCTTCCAACATCATTGATTAAATCCATTCAAACAGTTCTGGTAAATGATGAAATTGTAGATTATATCTTAGAGGAAAATTTAGAATTTTCCAAAGTTACTATTCCAATTAATTCTGAATCAAAACTTATCACTATATCTGGCACTTATGTGATCCCTGAATTTGGTTCCTTATCTATAATCGTGATGCTCTTTTCTTTTATTTTCATTGTGTTGTTTTCCGTTAAAGGTAAACTTCGTCTTAATGGATTATCACAATAACCTCCTCTTTTATGATTATTGTCTATTATCTTCTTTATGAGAGAAATAAATCTAAAAATTACTGATAAAGAATATCTGGATTTTTTATCTATTTCACTAAATGATGAATTAAGTGTAGAGGATAAATTGAAACAAATTATACGCTATCATGTAATAGTTTATCGAAATCAAAAAAAATTAAAAAATTCAAATCTTTTTTAAAATTAACAATATTCTTTGTAAAATTCCCCAACTATCTCTCTTGCAATTTTATCATGGCAAGTGCATCTACAAATATTGTAAAAATCTCCATCATGAACTGAATCGCATTCTTTACAACCTTTTCCTTCTGCCATTTTTTATTTTCTAAAAATCCGATATTTTAATTTTTTATCTGAGTAACAAGGATGATTTATTCGTCTAGTTTAAATCCACATAATGCCAAATTGCAACGCCGTCAAAAGGTTTGTAGGCAAAACCTAGTTGGTAACTCCATACGGAATGAAAAACCTACTTTCTAATAATTGTCAAATTGATTTACTATGGGCGATAATGATCTTAAACATGCCTGAAATTAACTAAAATACTGAAACCAGCCTATGGCTGAAACTAAATGTGAGCATTATTGGCCTCAAAACGGGTCATATTTTTGCATACATTGCGGACAGGATATTTTTGAATCTACTAGTTTTGATAATAGGTAAATCGAATTATAGCAATACGCTTAATTTGGGAGTACTGCCAATATTTTTTGTGGGTTTAAAAAAAACACTTGCAAAATTTTGCATAATGAAAAAAGTAAGGGATAAAGCAAACGAACCTGAAGATTCTAACTAATCTTTAAGTAATTTCTGGTTTATTTTCTTAAAGTTTCTTTTTTCAATGATTTTGTAAATTTTTCAATTTTTGTTTGTAATTGATCTTGTGGTGTTTTTTCAATTATTTTTAAAAATGCACTTCCGACAATTACTCCATCAGCTCCAGCTTTAACATAGCGTTTAACATCATCTGGAGTAGAAACTCCAAATCCTACACATAAAGGAATTTTATTTTTATTAATTTTTTTAATGTTCTTTATAGCATCAATGGTATAACTTTTAATTTCACTTTTAACTCCAGTAGTTCCAAACACTGCAACAAGATAAAGAAAACCTGTGGACACATTAGAAATTTTATTTATTCGCTTATTACTGGTGTTTGGAGATACTAAAAATATTGTATCTGCAAAATTCTTTGCTGAATGAATATACTCTTTTGATTCTTCTACAGACATATCAGGCAAAATAAATCCATCAATTCCCACTTTTTTTGCATCTTGAATAAATTTTGAAAACCCTTTATGGTATAGAATATTTGAATATGTCATTAGAATTAATGGTGTATCTGTCTCTTTTCTGATTTGTTTTACTAAATTAAAAAATCTTGAAATTTTTGTTCCTTTTTCTAATGAAATAGTACTTGCATTTTGAATTGTGGGTCCATCTGCTAAAGGATCTGAAAATGGAAAACCTAGTTCTATTATGTCTACCCCACCTTTGACTAATCCTCTGATGACTGACAGTGTTGATTTTTCATTGGGAAATCCTGCCATGATATATGAAATTAATGCTCGTTGGTTAGACGCTTTAAGTTCAATAAATTTTTCTTTAATTCTTGACATTTCTACTCAGATAATTTTGAACCTCTTCAACATCTTTATCTCCTCTTCCAGATAAAGTCACTACAATTGATTCAGAAGTTTTAGATTTTCTAGCAATTTTAATTGCTTCAGATATTGCATGTGCTGATTCTAAAGCAGGAATAATGCCTTCAGTTTGCGTTAACATCAAAAACGCATCAATTACTTCCTTATCTGTTGCAGAATGATATTTTATTCGATTAATGTCCTTGAAAAATGCATGTTCTGGTCCAACTCCTGGATAATCCAATCCTGCTGAAATACTATGTGTTTCAGTAATTTGACCCTCATCATCTTGAAGTAAATATGTCATCATTCCATGTAAAATTCCTTTACTACCTCCAGATAGTGTCGCAGAATGTTTTTTAGTTTTTAATCCATGACCGCCAGCTTCAACCCCTATAATTTCAGCATCAGTATCAACTAACGGATAAAAAGTTCCAATGGCGTTAGACCCTCCACCGACACAGGCAATCACAGTATCCAATTTTTTATTCATCTTTTTCATTTGAGATTTAATTTCTTTGCCAATAACACTTTGAAAATCTCTCACCATTACGGGATATGGATGAGGGCCTACTGCAGAACCAAGAAGATAGTATGTATTTTCAACATTAGTAATCCAATCTCTTATTGCTTCATTAATTGCATCTTTCAGAGTTTTTGAACCTGACATTACTGGATGAACTTTAGAGCCCAACATGTTCATTCTGTATACATTGAGTTTTTGTCTGACCGTATCTTTGTAACCCATGTAGACTTCGGCTTTCATACCAAGAGCAGCACAAGCCATGGCAGTTGCAACTCCATGTTGTCCTGCACCTGTTTCAGCAATTATTCTCTTTTTTTTCATTTTTTTTGCTAGTAGTGCTTGGCCTATGGTGTTGTTAATTTTATGGGCTCCACCATGTAACAAATCTTCTCGTTTCAGGAAAATTTTCCCTCCTCCTATTTTTTCAGATAAATTTTTTGCGTAATAGAGTGGGGTTGGTCTTCCAGCATATACTTTAAGATAATAATTGAATTCTTTTTTGAATTCTTTGTTATTTTTAAATTTAAGATAATTTTCTTCTAATTCCTCGATTGCAGGAACTAGTGTTTCAGGAATATATTTTCCTCCAAACTCTCCGAATTTACCATTTTTAGGATATTTCAATACGCACTCACCAATTTTTTAACATGTTCCTCTATATTTTGACTTTTCATAATACTTGAACCTATTAGGAATGCACTAGCTCCACTTTCTTTCAAAAATTTAATATGATCTGGAGATTCAATTCCACTTTCAGAGATAATTGGACGACTAGAATCAAAATTCTTAAGAATTTTTTCGGTAGTTGTCAAATCTATCTCCAAAGTATCTAGATTTCTATTATTGATTCCAATCAAATCTGCATTTGTTTTAAGTGCATTATTGAATTCATCTAGTGTGTGAACTTCTAGTAGTACTTTTAATCCATTTTTGTGTCCGAATTCAACAAATTCATCAATATCATCTAAAAATTTTTTATCAAATAATGACTGAATCAATAACATGAAATCGGCTCCTATTTTTCTACCTGCTTCAATCTGAATCTTATCTACGACAATATCTTTCATCAGCATTGGAACTTTAACCTCTCTTCTAATTGCCATAAAAAATTCTGGTGACCCATTAAACAAATGTGGCTGAGTAAGTACAGATAGAGCTCTTGAACCACCATCAATCATTTGCTTTGCAATTTTAAGTGGATCCGATATTGTTCTAATTTTACCCAGTGAAGGTGATGAAAATTTAACTTCAGTTAATAGAGTGGGATGAGAATTAGTATTGATTATATCTATAAAATCATAGTTGGATTTTTCTAATTGTTCATTAATTTCATACACTCCATCGTCAATTGCACGTTTTGAGTTTTCAACTAATTTTTTAAGAATATTTTCAGCCATTAGTTATCTCCCTAATTTTTTGTATGTCTCCTGTATCTTCTACAAACTCTTTGAATAAATTAAACGCTTTTTGTTCTTTTATTGAATTTAGTGACATTTCTAAAGCATCATCAAAATTCTTTGCTTTATTTGCAACAATCAAACCTCCTGCGGCATTCAATGCGGTAGTCTCAATCATTGATTGATTTGCAGTATTGTTCAAAACTCCAATGAAGGAATTAATTGCATCTTTTTTTGAATTAATTTGTATTTCTTCAAGTTTTGATTTATGTAATCCTATTACTTCTGGATTAATTGAATTCATCAATATTTTATTATTTTTTGTAAGACAGATTCTATTTGATGATGATGTTGAAAATTCATCTAATCCATCATCAGATCTAACAGTCATGATATTTTTTGCGCCCCTCTTTAAGAGTAAATTGGGAAGTCGTTCAAGGTATTCTGAAGAAAAAACTCCTATCATTTGATTTTTGACACCTGCAGGATTACTTAATGGACCAAGAAGATTAAAGGCGGTTCTTTTTCCAAATTGTTTTCTTGCATTAGCAACTTTTTTCATTGCTGGATGAAATTTTTGGGCAAAAATGAAGCAAATATTGTGTGTATCTAAAATTTTTTCAATTTGTGATGGATCAGCATCTAAATCATATCCAAAATATTCAAAAATATCTGCACTTCCTGAAATCCCTGAAGAACGATTTCCATGTTTAGCAACTTTTCCTCCACAGGATGCAACAACAAATGATGCTGCTGTAGAAATGTTAAATGTAGATAATCCATCTCCTCCAGTTCCACACATATCTATAGTATTTTCTACATCTTTTAGGTGTATTTTTAATGAAAATTCATTCATTTTATCAAGCATGCCTAATAACTCATCATCGGTTTCACCTTTGGTAGTAAGGCTGGATAAAAATTCTAGATTTTGAATATCTGATGTTTTTCCAGAAAAAAGTTCAGACATTCCATCTGACATTTCTTCATACGATAAATTCTGCTTATTTTTTATTTTTTCAATATACTCCTCAAACATTTTTTCTCTCCTTAACTTGTTGAACAAAATTATCTAGAATTTTTTTTCCATCTTCTGTCATTATTGATTCTGGGTGAAATTGAACTCCTTGAATAAGAAATTCTTTATGTTCTATTGCCATCACTTCTCCATCGTCATTTGCTGTGGCAATAACATTTAGAACATCTGGAATTTTTGTTTTTTCACCAACTAAACTATGGTATCTAGTGGCTCTAAATGGATTTTTTACATTCTTGAATAATTTAGATTCAACATAATTTACTTGGCTAGTTTTTCCATGTCTGACACATCCTGCATTAGTCACCTTACCTCCAAATGCATCAATTATTCCTTGATGTCCTAAACACACACCAAAAATAGGAACGGTTGATCCTAATTTTTTAATTACATCACTACATATTCCAAAATATTTTTTATCTTCTGGAGTTCCAGGACCTGGTGAAATTATAATTCCATCATAATTTTTTTCTTGAATTTCCTGTAAAGTGATTTTATCATTACGAATAACTTCGCAATCCACATTTAATTCTCCAAGATACTGTGCAATATTGTAGACAAACGAATCATAATTGTCAATAATTAAAAATCTCATTTTGATGTCTCCTTTAATGCCTCTAACATGGCGTTGGCTTTGTGCTCCGTCTCTTTAAATTCATTCTCTGCAATTGAATCAGAAACAATTCCTGCACCTGATTGAACAAATCCTTTGTCATTTTCTATGAAAATACTTCTAATTGCAATTGCAAAATCACAACACCCATTAGATGAAAAATACCCTACTGCACCTGCATAAGGTCCTCTGAAATCAGGCTCTAATTCCTCGATTATTTCCATGGCTCTAACTTTGGGTGCACCAGAAACAGTTCCTGCAGGAAAGACTGCCTGAAATGCATCAAACATGTCATTCTTTTCATCAAGATTGCCCACGATGTGACTGACAATATGCTGAACATGACTAAATCGTTTAATTTTCATTAATGATTCAGGATGGACACTTCCATATTCGCATACTCTTCCAATATCATTTCTTCCTAAATCCACAAGCATTGTATGTTCTGCTAATTCTTTTTCATCCTCAATTAATTCTGTAGCTAGTAGTGAGTTTTTTTCTTCATCATCTGTAATTTTTCTTGTTCCAGCAATTGGAAAAGTCTCAACTTTTTTTCCAGTGATTCTTACTAGCATTTCAGGAGATGCTCCAATTAGAGTTTTGTTTGCTTGTTTTAGATGGTACATGTATGGTGAAGGATTGAGATTTCTTAATGTTCTATATAATGATAAATTATCTCCTTTTACTGTAAATTCAAATTTTCTAGATAATACAGCTTGAAAAATATCACCATCATGAATGTATTTTTTTGCTATATTCACAATTTTGGTAAATTCTTCTTTATTCATATTGGGTATTATTTCCGATGATTCAAATTTTCCATAACTTTCATCTTTAATTTTTAATTGATCAAAACGATTTTTTTCATGATAAAAATAAAATAATTTATTTTTTTGATTATCATACAATAAACCATCATCAAATATTCCAAACTCCATCAGAATTTCTGGTGAATCATGAGTATCTGGAATTTGTTCTACTAATCTAATTGCATCATAATTTACTACTCCTACTGCTCCTCCTAGATATCTATACTTCTGCTCCTCTGTTACAGGTAAGATTTTTTTTAATTCAAGAAAAGGGTTGGAGGAATTGATTTTTGTTATAGAATCATTTTCTATAATTTCAACATGATCTTTGTATCCTCTAAAAATTATTTTTGGGTCAAATCCCATTACAGAAGTTTCGGCTAATTCTTCAGGTCCTGTAAGGGATTCGAATAGAAATGAATGTGAATAATTTCGTGATATTTTATTATAAATTTCAAATTGATTTTCAGATAAATCTAAAGGAATTATCTTTACTGATTTTTCTCCAAAGGTGTCCACCCATAAAGAAAATTTTAGAGGCTTAATATTTAATGGTAGATGTTGAATTTTCTTATTTTTTAATAATTTACGCATAATAACCGTAAAGTACGGTACCTTTAAATGAAAGTTGATCGGTCTAGAGTTAATGCAGGAGCTCAAACAAACAATAATTCATGATTTTGAATTTCATAACCTATCTACCAAAAAAACATCTGTTTCCAAAGTAGAGTGTTATGTGTGTGGAAAAGGACTAGAAGATGGATTATCAATCTCAGCAAAAACATTTGCTCATGGAACAGTACTATTTTGTCAAATACATTTTTCACAACAAAATTTAGTTAAAAATAATCTCTAGTAAGAAAATTGATTATTTTTTAACTTGTTTATTTTTGATGATGATTTCTTGAACTTCAATTTCACCCTCATCAATCATTTGAACAATTGCTTGCTCAAACAACTCTTTCAAGTGCTGACAATTTTTTGAATTGGATTTTGTGTATTCGCCAAACATGTCAGAAATATCATTATAGCTCATATTTGAAATGAAGAAAATATGTATTTAAATAAAATCCATTAAATCTTCTAATGCCAATCATACGTATTGGAAATTTTTCACTCCTTTCCAAATATACCATGTACCAAAAGTTCTATATGGTTTCCATTTGTTTGAAATATTTTTGATGTCTGAAATATCAGGATTGTTTAATGAATAAATTTTCTTAATTCCGTTGATCAATCCTAAATCTCCTAATGGGAAAATGTCTTTTCTACCTAACCCAAAAATTAAATACATTTCTGCAGTCCATCTTCCTATACCTCGTATTTTTATTAATTCTGAAATTATTTCTTCGTCTTCAAGTTTAGTAAATTTTTTAAAATTTAATTCACCATTAATGACTTTTTGTGAAATATCTAAAATATACTGTGATTTCATTCTAGATAATCCCACACTTTTTAATTCAATTTCATTATGCTCTAAAATCATTTGAGGAGTAGGAAATTTACCATTGAAGAATTGTCTAAATCTTAATGCTATAGCCTGACCTGCACTATCTGAAATTTGCTGCGTAATTATCCCATCAATTAATGCTTCAAAGGGGTTTGGTATTTTTCGTATAGTGCATGGACCTACATTTTGTATTATTTTTTTCATAATTCTATCTTTTTGAAGAATTTTGATATAATCTTCAACCATGTTTCTCAATTTTATCTATCTCTTTTTTTATTTTTATTATGTTTGATTCCCAAATTTTTTCTAATTTTTTTTCATTATTTATTATAGAAATTTCATCATTATTTTCTTCAAGTCTTTTAATTTTAATTCTAATTTCTAATAATTTTTTTTCTGATTCATCAAGTTTTCTTTTTTGAATCTCTAATACTTTTTTAGATAAAAAATTCATTATTGTACTGATGAAATTGACTTATTCTGTAAATTCATTTTTTTGAAACTCATCTAGTAATTCCATATCTCCCTCTTTTGTTTTCTTAAGAATCTCTAAAAATAGATCAGGGTCATCTTTTTGTAGTTCTAGTAAAATTTTTCCAATTGATTCATCTAAATCATCCATAAGTAAATTTTCAAATACTGTTACTTAACAATATGTTTGAAATCAATGCCTTTAGATAAAATGACAAATGTTGAAGATTACCAAAAAACACACGAATCAATAATTTTACATATCAAAGGAATGCCTGCATGTTGTATTCTTGATGATGACTTTTTTGGTGACAATAAGAAAATTCATCATGTTACTTTAAGGGGGTTCTTAAATAAAGATGAAAAAAATGGGCTTCTATTTGGTTTCACCCTGAATATTTTAATTGATAAACAAAATTTGAAATATGTAATTTATCCTAATGATGAATTCATTGAATCTCTTATTTTTACAGAAAAAATTTTCATAATAAGCAAAAATTTTGAAATAAAACTCTCTTTTTTAGTACATACTGATCAGTTTGTTAAAACAAAATCTGAATTCAATAAATTTCAAGAAATGATGTCTTGATATATGTAAATTATAATTGAAGTCTATGGTCACCCTGAACGAAATGCTAACTGCAAGAACGCCTGTTCTTTTAGACAGAGAAGATGGACATTGGTATAAAACAAAATTTGATGAAATATATCCATCAATTAGCACAATTTTATCTAAAACTTCATCTGATGAAAAAAAACAGAGTCTACAAAATTGGAAAGAAAATGAACCTGCTCATAAATTCATTACTGAACAAGCTCAACACATTGGTACACAATCTCATAAAATAATTGAGGATTATCTTAAAAATCAGTTATACTTGGAAGAATTTGATTTACTACCTATTGCCCACTTTCATAATCTAAAATCATTTTTACAAAATATTTCTGAGGTGGTTGGAATTGAACAAAAAATGTATTCTGATAAATTGCGAGTGGCTGGAACTAGTGATCTTATTGCAAAATATAATGGCAAATTATCAATCATTGATTATAAAACAAAAAGAAAACCCGTATATGATGAATACATGTATGAATACTATTTACAAACTACCTGTTATTCATTAATGTTTCAAGAGATCACGGGTCAAAAAATAGATCAAATTGTTATTCTTGTTAGTAGTGAAAAAAATACGCGTCAAGAATTTATTAAATCACCCAATGAATATGTGGAAGATTTACATGAGAGAATTGAAAAATATTATTTAGACTCACAATTATGAAATCCTGGATTCCACCATCAATTTTAATTGTAATTCTTTCTGGTATCCTAGTTTACATGAATTTTTTCTAGTTCATCTATTTTTTGAACAACCACATTGAACATACACCACTTGATACTCATTATTTGATTTAATATTGTGAGACATGGGTTTTTGACATCGTTGGCAAGTCGTGAATCCAAAATATTCATCAACTTTGACTAGTTTGAATTTCCATGATTTGGATGATTCATCCCAATACACTGTGTTAATTTCTTTAGGATTGTCCATAGGGATCATTTTTTATTTGTAATTTGAAATTTTATAATTTTTTAATTATCAAAATCTTTTGAGAGTTTTTCAATATTTTCAATACTTCTTTTCAATCTGTCAAATTCTTTCATACTTTCTTCAAGTAACTTGTGATTAGGTACTTGATTCATAACAATTTATTCAAAATGTGGTATAAAAGTAATTTTTTAATTGGTAATATTTTCAAATTTTTTTAGATTTTTTTATAATTTTTTTAATTAAAATATGAAAATAGAAACACAGGTATCTAATTGATCCCTTATATTCCATAATTTTACGAGTAAATTATGGCTGAAAACAGCGATGACTATTTTGAAACTTTATCTAAAGTCTTTCAGAAAAATTTTTCAGAAACAGAATACTTTGTTCCACATTTTCAACAAACACTATTTGATCTACAAAATGAATCCTATAAAGCCATGAAAGATGCTTTTTTTCATAATTATAACATTAATAGAAATTATTATAAAAAAATCGGATTTAGCGATGATGCATTTAAAATTTTAGCACAAATTTTTGAATTACAATCAGAAGAATATTCTAAGTTTAGAAAAAATATCCATAATAATATAATTTCAGTTTTAGAATTTTATAAAAATTCCTTCAAATTGTGGAATTCTAACAGTTCTACACTTTTTGAATTCCAAAAAAAGTTTTTTGAAAATTCAAATGATTAAAAATTCACTCATTCCATATTGATTGTTGTTTTAACCATTGTATTAATTCTCGATATAATTTACTTTTTTGCATATTAAGAACTCCGATTTCTAAATTAATAGAAGATTTGACTGTTTTAGTATATTTTTCATATTTTGCAAAAATTATTTTATCAAGATACATCTCATTCTCCATTTCTTTTTTAGCTAATTCTTCAGATTCAGTCATTGCAAAACTTGCAAAAAGTACACCATCTACCCAATATGCATTTGCAGATTCTAGAGAAGACATCATTGCGATTAAATCATCTAGGTCTAGTTTGATCATGTCTCTTACATAGATTTTATCATAAGGTTTACTAACAAATTCAGTCATAGTTTTTTACAGTTTTTTCACTTTAATCAATATTTGGAATTTAATAGGGGGTTTTTACAATGAATTATGTTGGATGATAAAGATATTTCAGATAAAGAATTGTTTACCACCGAATTTCCAAAAAAGGGCTATTCCATAATAGATTATCTTCAAGGTAGAGTTCATTTTTCAATATTAGATCAAATCAAATTCATGCAGTTTTCTGGTATGATGCCTGAAGATATTAAAAAAACAATCAAGAGTTCTGTTGATGAGATTATCAATAATTATGATTTCCAAAAAAATGACTGAGTGTAATTTTTTCTTTTAATTAATCACTCTTCAGATATTAACCATGATAATCCTATTACTTCTTCCCAATCATTTTTAGAGTTACTTTCATTCATAATGGTGTTAAACAATTTTTATATTTAAAAAGAATGAATGATTTGTCTTTTTCCAGTTAGCTGGAATTAGCAGTTTTTTCATAGAAAAATTCCTGTTTTTTCAAATCTCTTTCATTAATTATTCTAAATTTTCTAATGGGGATAAGTCTGGATATCTCTTCATATGTAGTAATATCTATGGCATCTGCTGCAAAAGCAATTTGTATCATTGGGGATTTCTCTTTAAAAAAGGGTTTTACTTGTTGATATCCACCACTTTGTCTCATACCAGTTCTAAATAATCCAATATGTTTTTCAGTTTTTGATACTTGTGGATCTTGATAACAACATATGGCAAATTCATCATCTACTTTTTCAATTATTGTTAATCGTGTAAATTTATCACTCCATTTTTCAATATTATTTGAAATTTCTTTTGATTCAATCTTATCTTCAAAAACTAAAGACAGGACTAGTCGATCTTTTTCATGTGCCCAAGAAATCCCATAAAAATTTTTTCGCCAATCAATTTGATAAGACATAATTATTTTTAACTAAAACACAAATTAATGCTTTCTAAAAAAAATACACGAATTAGCACTCTTTGCTACATTCGCATGTTCTACTGATGAAGATATTTCTAAAAACATCAAAACGAGAATTATGAATTTCTGGTTTATTTTTTCCAACAATTTTGAATAAATTTATTCCCGTTTCTGCACTTGTTCCTCTGAGTGCCCATGAACCATTCTTCATCAAATATGGCTGTGGGTTTTTCATTGAAACAATTTTTTTTGCTTTGATGTCATATGCTTTAATATTTGACATTGAATTTTATGAAAAAATCCTATTAACAAAATCAATGTTAAAAAATTCTTATCTTGAAATCTAATTTAATCCATTGAGGCTAAATTTTATCAAAATTTTTTAAAATAGCCTCGTGCACTGTTTTATCTTGATTCTCTTCCCAATGCCAATGGTGATGTTTTTTCCAATGGTTTTCTAATTCTTCAACTGTTGGATTTTTACCTAAAGGGGTTCCACATAATTTACATTGTATCATTTTCTCACTATGAATTATTTGAATAATTTTGAATATAAAATTTTTAGTTAACTTTCTTTTTGAAATTTTTTTCTGATTTTTTAAACTTCATCTTTCTGGAATTCTCTGAATTAAGAACCTCGTACATTTTATCAATTTCACATAATTTCATCTCCCCTGTGTTTAAATCGTGACTGGATTCAATTTTTCCATCAGCTAATAAATCACCTATAATATTCCATGCTTGATCATTTGAGATTTCAAATTTGTAGGGTATTGTTGAAAATTTTGTAAAAAAACCACTTTTAGAATTTCGTAAGATGAATTTTTCTATTTTTTGTTCAGTTGTTAACACTGGACCTCTTTTTTGAAATTTTCTATATGATTTATTTTGACTCATGAATATTCAACTAGTTACCAATATTTTAGATAATTTATTTGGAATGTAGTGAATCAGGGTCATTATTACCTGGAAGATAGTTGTTTCCCAATTTTAATTTCATTTTTTCGTCAAATTCCTCTTGTAATCGGGTTAAATACAACTCTGCTTCAGTTTCATCATCGGGGATTCCAGTATATTCATTATAGTTAAATCCTGTTGCAAGATGATAAAATTCTTCAAAAAATTCTTTACAATCAATCAGATCAGCTTTTTCATCTATGCTGACAACTAGAAAATTGTCTTCAAGTTTGAAATTTAAACAAATTTCTTCATCAATTGTCAAGTCTACTATGACAGCCATGAGATAAGGAATAAATTTTCCATTTAATCTCATTTGATTTACATTTGAAATATACAATTCTTTACCATCAAAAAGATTATCAAATGTTCTAACAATAGTATCTCTCAATTCCGAATCTTTGTAGGCAAATTTAGATTTCCATAGTTCCTCAGTATACATTTTAGGCTCTACATAGCATAAATCAAATCTTAATTCCTCATTAATTTGATCAAATTCCCAAATTTGTTTATTTGTCCACATTGGAGAGAAATCTTGAATTAATTTTCTTGTATGCTCATTCATTATAATTATTAAAAATTGAGTGTTTATTTTAACTGATTGATGTTGATTTTAAGAATGCAATTGTACATTCGGCCAAATCCCCATCAGAATGAATTGAAATATCATGTTGACAGTTTGGACAAATCCCATCTTTAAATTCTGTAATGTTATTGTCAACTTGTTTCATACAACATTCCATTAATTCAGAAGTTGAATGAGATTCCATCAATAAATTACATGTTGGGCAGTAATTCACAAAACATAATTAAATTCTTTAGTAATAAGTTATTTCCTTGATTATCATGTTTGAATTAAATGATAAATTCAGGAATAAAGTAAAATGTATTTGTAAAAATTTTGTGTATTTTGAATATATTGATTCAGTAGAATGTGATTGGGGAACGCATACTATAATTCAATGTCCCACATGTCAAGAACTTTTTACGATAGATACTGAGTGCGTGGCATTCAACAGTATCAAAAAATTAGTTCATGAAAATTTGAATCTTTTATCGGAAAATGAAATCTTGGAATATTCTAAAAATTCTCATTTATGAATAAAGTAAAAGAAAACCTACTGCAAGTGCAACTACTGATACTCCCATCCATACATAAAAACGGCTATTCATAAAAATATGATATTTTTCTAAAATTAATAGTTTGAATAGAAAGCAAGCAAGTTTGACACCCTTTTAATCCTCGACTCTTTGGGAGTTACGACCAGATATCAAACAGGCAAACTATCTTGCTGTTCTATTACTTGATAAATTATTGTCAAAAATTCATAAAATAAAACAAGTCGTTATTTTTGATCAAAAAACGTTGAAAAATTTACCTTTTTTTATGAATAATTAATGTGCCTAGTTATTAAAAAATTATCAAAAAAATCTCTATTCAAAATTTAATTGAAAATACAATTCTGTGTTTTTCTATATAAAAATAAAAATTAATCACTAATCTAATATTTGGATAAAAATATTTGAATTATATTATGACAGATAATGAGCCAATTACTTGGGATAATTCAGTTATTTTGTCATGGTTTGATTTCAAAGCTGAACATCATGTAGCAAAATTTGAAGATGCATTTAGTGTTATTAAATATGGATTCACTTGGACTGTTGATTCAGAAAAAATTGGAAAGGAGGTGATTTTTTCTATAAAAAATATAAAAATTTTCCCACAATTTTTTCCGACACTTTCTTCTGTAAGAATTTCAGAAAAAAACGAACGATTACTTAATCATGAACAAGGATGTTTTGATCTTGCTGAATTAGTAAAACGGAAATATTTTAGAGATATAGAAAAAATATTTGAAGGAAAAAGCTATCCTACACGTGGTAAAAATGAAGAACAGGATAAACAGTATGCACGAGAAGATTCTGGAAAAATGCTAAATATAGAAATAGAAAAATTGGAAAATTTATTTTTAAAAGAAAAATCTGAATATCAAAAATTAACTGAATTTGGAAATAATATTGAAAAACAAAATCAATATAACTTTGAATTTAAAAAACTTCGAATTTCAAATCTCTAAAACTTTTGTATCCTTCAAATTGCTAATGTAATTTACTAGTCCACGATAATATTTTAGATGAAAATCTATGTCTTTAATTTCTGTTTCTTTTAATTTTTCTAACTCTGGACCAAAATCTGTTTTATCTGATTGAATTTGATTCAGTGTGTTCTCATTAACTTCAATCATGTGAAATAAACTGTGAAGTACCTCAGATTTAGTAAGTGTTCTATCACATGATTTTTTTAATAATGCATCTACCCAATTCATAATGTTTTTTTCTGAATTGTTATAAGACTACAAAAAATGAAAAATTATGACTAAACATCTATTTTTTTTAATTTAGGCTCAATTTGCCCTTCTTTTTGCTTTTTGACGTTCAGATATCTCACGATTTCTCTCGGTATCTGAATGAATTTCAACATGATCATAAAGACTTTCTTTTGAGTCAAAAATTTGCTCACAATAGTAACATTGATGCACTACTATAATGGGCGTAACTAGAATAAATAATTTCATTAGAAAAATAATAATTTTTAGTAAAATTTTTGAATAATTTACTAATTTTTTCAAATATTAATTTTAAAATTTTTTGGATTTTTACTACTGGTGATAAATTCTGAAAAAATTACCATTAATTATGAATTAAATCAATATACCATAATCACCTCATTGCTTTAATATTGAAGAAAAAATTAGTTTCATTCTGTCTTTATTAGAAAAATTTCCAACAGATTTTCAACCTAGAGAAATTCAAAAAGAGATCCTAAATGAAATTAAATCAAAAATTGACTCAGGATATAAAAAAATAATTCTTTGTGCACCTACGGGTGTTGGTAAATCACTTGTAGGTGCTACAATTTCAAATTATTTCAATAGTTCATTTACTATTACAGCATCAAAACATCTTCAGGATCAATATATGAAAGACATAAAATTTATGAAATCTGTAAAGGGAAAACAAAATTTTCCTTGTGAAAAATTAATGTCACTTGAAAAAATTGAGAATGAAAAAAAAGCTATGAGATGGGGATTGACTTGTGAAAAAGGTCAATGTCAAGAAAGGATAGTTAAAGATGGAAAAGAAATAGTAGAAATATGTAAATTTAAACCTACAATCAAACAAGTTGAAGAAAATTCTCATTCATCTGATTCATGTCATTATTATTTACAAAAATATTTGGCATTAATTTCTAATCATTCTTTATGGAATTATCATTCATTTTTTCAAATAATGAAATTTAATAGAAAACTTTTTGCAGATTATTTAGATAGAAAAGTATCCATTTTTGATGAAGCACATAAGATTGAAGATCAAATAATTCAATTTGTTGGTTTTGATATTTTTGGAGGACAAATAGATGAATGCAAGTTAGATTATTCCAGATATGATTATTCGGATATTGATTCTATGGTGAATTTAACTGATGATATGGCTTTTCAGTATGCAAAAAAAATTAAACAGATTAAAGAAGATCCAAATTTTGAAAAAAATCCTGATTTTGAACAATTATCTAGATTAGAAAAAAGATACGATAAAACTGCTCAAGCTAGAATCGACATCATTGAAGATAAAGAGAATTTTGTTGTAAATGAACCTCAAAAAGATCTTGATGGGAAAATCAAATTTGTCTCAATAAAACCAATTGATGTATCAAAATTTGCTAAAACTTTTTTTGAAACAGAATATCAGATTTTCATGTCTGCAACAATTGACAAAAATAGTTTTTGTGAAAATTTAGGTTTAGATTTAGATGAAATTGCTTTTATTGATACTCCGAAATCTCCTTTTCCAGAAGTAAATAGAAGTATTGATTTTCTAAATATTCGAAGATTAAGTTACGGTTCAACACATGAGGATGAGTTAGAAGTAATCAAAATTATTGATAAGATAATGGATGAGCACAAAGATGAACGGGGTTTGATATTAACATCTTCTATTCCCAGATGTAAATTAATTCAAAGATACTTGTCCCCAAAAAATACTCGTAGAATAAAGATTTGTCACAGTTCAAACCCTGATGGAAAATCTCAGGATGAAATTATTCAGGAACATGCAAAGGATCATGCAAGTGTTTTACTATCCTCGTCACTCTGGGAAGGAGTTGATCTTAAAGATGATTTATCTCGATTCCAAATCATTGCCAAAGTGCCATATCCTAATTACAAAGAAAAAAGAATCAAAGCAAAAATGGATAAATTTCCATTATGGTATACATCACAAACGCTTACAAAACTTCTACAGGGATTTGGAAGATCCATTAGAAGTGAGACAGATTGGGCTAAAACATACGTTTTAGATACTGCCGTAAACAATGTTTTATTCAAAGCACAAAGAATGATTCCTAAATCATATTATGATGTACTTAAAATTGACATCTAAGAATTAATAAAAACTTTAGAATTTGAAATAGTCATCATTTTCATAGTTTCTACTGATATGCTTTCTCTTTTTGCATTTTCAATCAATTCATCAGAATGAACTTCATCGAGATGTTTACTGAAAACATTTTCTGTAATGTTGTTAAATTTTAAACCACAATCCTGAAAAACACACTTAAAATTCATACTACAATCATTAGGATAATTTTATTTTTAAATTTTAGATTAATTGCTTTCCAGATTAGGCTTTGTTATTGCACCTTCGGCTGCAGAACCAACTAAAGTTGCAAATTTTGCTAGTGCACCGCTAGTATAATTTGGAGAAGGTCTTTTCCATTGTTTTTTTCTATTTTCTAATTCTTCTGTAGAGACATGTAATTCGATTACATTAGTTTCTGTATCTATAGTAATTTCATCATCATTTTCAACTAGTGCAATTGGTCCTCCAACATATGCTTCAGGAGCGACATGTCCTACCATAAATCCTCTAGTACCTCCAGAAAATCTTCCATCTGTAACCATTGCAACTTTTTTACCTAAACCTTGACCAACTAATGCTGCAGTTGTTGCTAACATTTCTCTCATTCCTGGTCCTCCTTTAGGACCTTCATATCTAATCACAACTACATGACCTTCTTCAATCTCACCTTTAGAAACGGCATCAAATGCAAATTCTTCTCTATCAAAAACCCTAGCTTTACCTCTAAATTTTGTCATTTCAACACCAGCTGTTTTAATTACAGCTCCCTCAGGAGCTAAACTTCCCTTAAGAATTACAGCAGTGCCTACTTGATGAATAGGATTTTCTATTGATCTTACAATAGTTTGTTCAATATTTTGAATTTGAATATGTCCTAGATTTTCTTTAATTGTTTTTCCGGTTACTGTAATACAGTTTTCATTTAGTAATCCTTTATCAAGTAACTTTTTCATTACAAATGGAATTCCACCGATTTTATCTAATGAATTCATGACATAACTACCGCCTGGTTTCATGTCTGCAATATGTGGAGTTTTTTTTCTTATTCTTTCAAAATCATCATAATTTAATTTGATGTTTACCTCATTTGCCAATGCTAACAAATGTAAAATTCCATTTGTTGAACCTCCAACAGAATTTAACATGGTGATTGCATTTTCAAATGCTTCAAATGTCAAAATTTCTTTTGGACGAATATTCATTTCTAATAATTTTGCACATGCAAGACCTGTATCATATACCATTTTTTCACGTCTACTATCTTCTGCAGGAGGGCTTGCACTACCAGGTAATGCCAATCCTATTGCTTCTGAAATTGAAGCCATAGTATTTGCAGTAAACATTCCTCCACATGAACCAGAACTCGGGCATGCAGTATTTTCAATATTTTTTAAGGATTCTAAAGAGAGTTTTCCAGAATCATATGCACCAACTGCTTCATAGACATCTACAATAGTTAATTCTTGATCATCTAAAATTCCTGGCATTATTGTTCCTCCATACACAAAGACAGATGGAATGTTTAGTCTAGCCATTGCCATCATTGTTCCAGGTAAACTTTTGTCACACCCTGCTATTCCAACTAGTGCATCATATTGATGTGCCCTTACCATTAATTCAATAGAATCTGCAATTACTTCTCTAGAAATCAGCGATGATTTCATTCCTTCATGTCCCATTGCAATACCATCACTAACTGCAATTGTTGAAAATTCTCTTGGTGTTGCACCCCCATCAATAACTCCTTCTTTAGCTTTTAATGCCAATTTAGGAAGGTGAATGTTACATGGTGTAGCTTCATTTCCTGTATGACATACACCAATAAACTGTTTAGATAAATCTCCATCATCTAGCCCCATAGCTTTGTACATTGCTCTTTGTGGAGCTCTTGATGTCCCTTCAACAACATTTCTACTGGAAATTTCCATTTGAATAAAATTTTAATTAGTATAATTTAGACTTTGATACCAACTTAAATTCATAAATCTAAAGAATCCGATACTTACTATTTCAAAATTATTTAATTTTAAAATTCAAATTCTTCATAATCATCATCATCGAATTCTAGATCGATAAATTCATCATCAAATTCTACAGACACATTAACTATCCGTTTTTTTCACATATAACTATGATCAATTAGATCTCATATCCCACAGTTCTCATTCCAATGCATGGTTTGTTTCCTTTACTCCAGCATTTACATGAGCAGGAAACAGCTTTTCCGGTATTCAGATCTTTTACCACATGATGAAATACACCCTCGCGTATTTTTGATTCAATTTTTATTGTCTCAAATCTTTCATCATCACTCATGATTTTTCTTATTTCTCCTTCTAGATAAGTTATCATTAATTTTTATGAATGATTTCTAATTGATTTTTCAAACGAAGTTCTTTTATAATTACCAAGAATTTTTAATCAATAATCGTAAAATAATTTTTCTATGCTGTGTAATATTCTAGGTTGTAATACTGAATCAAATTTCAGAATAATGTATTACCATTTTAATAATTCGTCAAAACCCTTTGCAAAAGAAATTATGCGAGTATGTGAAATTCATGCAAAATTGATATCAGATAGTGAGAGTAATATCAAAGCTGTTGTTCTAAGTTAAACATACCTATTTTAAATCAAAAATTACAGACAACCCAATGGAACAAAAAGCATTAGAATGTCCAATATGTAAGAGCAATAAAGCTGAAATTGCAGGGGAAAATGTAAAACTCAGTGGCAGATTCGAAGATAAAGAATTCCTAACTACTGATTTAACAGTTCTAAGATGTATGGGTTGTGGATTTTACATGTTATTTGATAAAATGGCACAATTCACAACAAAAGAGTCTACTTGACAATTATCTGATTGTTTACTTTTTCAAGTTGCTCTTTGATTTCTTCAGCAGTTTCTCCACCATAACTAATTAAGATACGATCATCTTCTTGAATCTCAACAGGTCTAATGTCGTCAACTTCCATATTGTTAACAAAGAATTTGATTGAATAATCTTCATTATCGCAGAAACTTCGTCCATCTTGGAAAATGAAACATTGATCATCAACAATGAGATTGAGACTATCGAATAGATATCCCAGAGTAACTCCTGTTGCATGTTTATGTACTGTACTTCCGTCTCTTCCTTCAAAGTGAATATAGGGAGATTTGATTTGATATGATGGGGATGAGAAATCAAATTCATCACCAAAAATTTTTACCGAGATTGCTGCATGAGAATGAGCACTTCCTAGAGCTCCAGCATTTTCCGGACCACCAGGTGCATTTTGATCCATGGTAACAAACATCCATGATGCATAAGCGACAATTGCACCAATGACTGCTAAAACGCCAATTGCAATCAAGGTATTCTTTCTTTTTGCTGAAGAGCGTTGTGTTGCATAACTTTCACGTTTTTGTTCACGCTCTCGTCTCTCTTTTCTTCCCATGAATGCTCAAATTCTAAAGTGAGCCCTAATTAACCATTCGAAAATTTTGCTAAATAATAAATAAAATCAAAATTTGATAAGAGTGTGACGTGTATTTTTTGTGATATTTTATCTGGAGATAGGGAGGGGCATTTCCTATATGAAGATGAAAATCATGTTGCATTTTTAGATAAGTACCCAATTGATCATGGGCATAGTTTGGTAATTCCAAGAAATCATCATGAAAGAATAACAGAAATGACATCTGAAAATGTTGGTAAATTATTTTCAATTGTTCCAAAAATTGCCAAAGCAATTTTAGAAGCGACTGGTGCTGATGCATTCAGTTTAGCACAAAATAATGGACGAGAAGCCAAGCAGATAATTCCACATGTCCACATTCACATTATTCCAAGATACAAAAATAAAGGAACAATATGGACGAAACGAGAAATCTCAAAATCTGAGGAATTAGAAGAGCTATCTAAAAAAATTAAAAATTTTATTTAGCATGTCCAGGATTATATCTTAAAATTGCACCAACTTTTCCTAAACTAGATAACATATTTCCATGTTCAGCAGCTCCTGAAACAACTTCTAACTTTGAACCTGTTTTTGATGCAATTAATTCCAAATAATCCACTATATCTTGCTCAATAGCATCTACTTCCATTGCATTACAACTAGGACATGGACTCGTTGTGTATTGAGTTTTTTTAGGAATTACTTGGGGCAGTTCAATAATTTCTTCTTGAAGAGTTTTACATCTTTTACATAATCCTTCTACACGAAATAGATTTGTATCATCAGTAATAATCAAAGTATCAACTACATTATTTTTAAGATAATCTATAACTTCTTGTAATCCATAGGAACCTTTTCCAGTATTGGTGTTAATTTCTCTGAATAGGTCTTCTACTAGTTTTTTCTCTTCAACTAGACGGAAATTTCCCAAAATATCTGATGCTTTGGCAAAAGCCTCTCTAATTCCTTCTGCACCAGAATAGGAAGAATCTATTGTAGATATGATGTTGTTTTGTAATCTATATTCCAGATAATTTCCATTAATGAAATCTTCTTTTGTTGGACCAGGTCCAGAAATAATTAGTCCTTTTACAGGATAAATATCGATGAAATATTCTCTCGTAGTTTGAGCAACTCTGTTAAAATAATATGTTAATTCCATCTCTCTTAATTTTTGAAATCTTTTTGCAGATTGTCCTCCTTGTCTATGTTTTCCTGCAACTCCAGAACCTGTTTGGGCAAGAACTTCAATTTTCTCACCGTGTAATAATCCCCAACCTGCATCCTTTGAATCTATTGCTAAAAATCCGATAAGATTATCATCTTTTAGCATATCTTTTAGAATATCTACGTGAAAATGATCATCACACCTATACAAATACTGATTTAGATCTTTTGGAGGATCAACTTCCCATACTTTTACCACTTCACTGCCTAATGGGCCACCTTCTTCTGGAGGAAGAGCACCACAAAACATGACAAGACCTCTGTCTGGAGTTTTTTTATATAATTTCAATCTCTGAATAACTTTTCCAAGAGAATCGACCACATGTGAACGAGTAAGATCTGATTTGATATTGTCTGCAGTTCCTTGTTCCTGTTGCAAAGTTCCAATAATTTCATGTAATTGTTTTCCTTTGGGTATGTATACGGTGATTAATTCAGTACCTCTACCAGCTTTACGAGATAGTTCATCGAGGACTTTACGGATCTTGTAGATTTTTACTGAATCTTGTTTTTCAATCTCAATTTTTCCCATTTGTGCTATCTATAGAAATTGCCGATATTAATTTTGACAATTTATGATTGAAACTCTCCAAAGGTTTTTAGAAAAACCTCTAGAGGCTGATTTCCTCGAATTTTAATCATTTTTTCATCATTAAATACCAAAAAAGATGGGGTGGCATCAATTCCAATTTCTTTACCAAATTCATGATTGGTGGAAACTTTATCTAAATAAGTTAGATCTTCAATGCAATTATCAAATTGTTCCACATCAAGTTCTATATTTTTTGCAAACTCAGATAATGACTCTCTGGTAATCCATCCGGTTCTTTCACCTTTCCAATTATCGTATAACTCATTATGGAATTCCCAAAACTTGTTTTGATCATTAGCACAATGTGTTGCTTGTGCACCTAAAACGGAATCGTCCCCATTTAGAGGAAAATCTTTGAAAACAAGTTTAACTTTTCCTGTTTGAATGTAATCTTCAAAAATGATATTCAATGAATTTTGATGAAATTTGTAACAATAGGTACACTGGTAATCGCCCCATTCAAGTATCGTGATTGGTGCGTCAGGATTGCCTAAAATTGGTGAGCCATTTTGAATTAATGCTTTTGAAGTAATTTTTAGAGATTCAGCATCATCATCAATTGAATAAATCAAAAATATTCCGGAAATCATTCCAACGATAATTGGTACTAAAAAAAAGACATTATTATTCATAAATTCAATTTTTTAATTAACAGTAAATACTTGTCTAAAATGATGCCAATGTCCACAATGCTGAATTTTTTGCAGATATTTCAGCGACAAACAAATTCGATGCTGAAGTTACCAAAATAACATCTCCATTTTCAGGGCATAGTTTTTCTAAAATAATTTTCTCAATATCTTTATTATTTATTAGACAATTTTTTTCATCTCCAGGAAAAGTACATTTATTTTTCTGAAAAACCATTGTCGTACAACCATTAGCACCATACATTATAGCATAATCTCTTTGTTCAATACCAGATTTGATTCTTGTAGAATAATTTTTAATTAATATTGCATGATTGTATTTCCCTAGAAACGCAGAACTTTTTGGCAGAGTACATTCTCGAGGTAAAACATTCAATATTTTTTTGGTAAATTCTAGCCCTTTTTTTGTAAGAAATGTACCTGATCTTGTAGACTCTACTATTTCTTCTTGTTTTAGATGACTGATCAAAGTTTTAACCGCACCTGCTCCAATATGGATCTCTTTTTCAAATCTTATTCTACTAACATAGGATTCACGATACAATAATTGTAAAGCTTTGAAGACATGCGGTATGCTGAAACTAAGAATTTTTGTAGATCCCTTTCGTGAGACAATATTTTGAAGTGTCTGAATTTTTTCTTTCAAATTAATTATTCACTTTATAAATTGGATAAATCATCCAAGAGCTTAAATATATTCATCATATCAATTCAGTAATGTCTGAAACTAGACAAATTAATGTCTCCAAAAACAGTGTTCCAAAATTAGCATTAATTGCTTTGGGTTTGATCTTTGTTGCAGGATTGTTTCTTGTAGGTTTTGATCAAGGACATGTTTTTAGTTTAGTTTATGGTGAACAAGCATTTACAGATTCATTTCTCCATGAACTCACTCATGATATGAGACATGCTGCAGGATTTCCCTGTCATTAGTTTAATGTCATGAAATCATCTATTTTTATAATATCTATCCTAGTGTCAGGTGCATTTTCAGGTTTAATCTACGGCGGAATCAATTTGTTTGTAGTAGAACCGTTTCTTGATGAAGCAATTGGATTGGAAAATCAACACCTATTTGAATCTGGTAAGGCAGAAGACACCCCACAATTTTGGATTGAATATGAAGGGTATAGGACATGGCAAAAAGGAGGACAGATTTTTGCGTCAGTAATTCTTGGGATTGTGTTTGGTTCTTTATTTGGAATAATTTTCAGTTTATCAAAAGATTCACTACCTGGAAATTCTTTCATGAAAAAAAGTTTGATTTTGAGTGGAATTTTATGGGCTACTATTTTCTTGATTCCATTTTTAAAATATCCTAGTAATCCACCAACGGTAGGTGAAGAAGAAACAATTGTTCTTAGAACCACTTTGTATTTGATGTTTATTGGAATTTCAGGTTTTGGCGCATTAGGATTTTATAAAATTTCAAAAAAACTCTTCAAAAATAAAAGATGGTTTGCATTGTTAGGTTTTGGAGCTTTTATCGCATCTATTTTTATTTTAATGCCTGAAAATCCAGATAAGATTTTTGCCCCTATGGAATTAGTGAATAATTTTAGAATTGCTTCTGCATTGTCATTAACTTGTTTTTGGATTATCTTGGGATTTATTCATGGTTTATTTTGGCAAAAAATAGACAAAAAACAATAAATTAATAATTTCTTAATATTCTCATTCTCTAGAATCAGAACAATGAGTATAAATAATTAATTTCTATTTTAAAAATATGTCAAAAAAATTATCATTACCACAGTTAAAAAAATACGATATATCTCAAAAAGTAATCGAAGCTTTAGCTGATTCAGAATCAAGAACGATTTTATTTTCTGTAGTTAAAAAAGGCGCCACAGCAACAGAATTATCGATAAAATTAAAAATTCCCCTAAGTTCGGTTTACAAAAAACTTTCAGATCTTGAAGAACTGACTCTAATAGAGGTAGAAAAGTGGATGATTTCTGAAAAAGGACGTAAATTCAAAGTTTACAAAAGTAGAATCAGTCGCGCAGATATATCTATAAAAAAACCTGATCCTCAATTGTTATTGATACCTAACAAGTGATATCATGGCCAAACCAAACATTATCCAATTATCTGAATTTGATATTACTCAAAAAATTATTGAAACATTGAGTAATGTATGCACACGTTCTGTACTTTTTTCTGTAAAATCTCAATCAAAAGATGCCACACAAATTGCTGAAGAATTAAAAATTTCTCTTTCAACAGTATACAAAACACTTTCCAATTTAGAAGAATTAGCTTTAGCAGAAGTAGATAAATTCATTATTTCACCTGAGGGGAAAAAAATTAAGCTTTATCGTAGTAGAATTGGAAAAGTAGAGATTACACTTGATAATCTGGAACCTAGTCTGAATCTTTATCCTAACACCGAGAATCCAAAATCATCTGATTAGTAATTCTATAATCTTAGAATGACAACTTGGAATGAAATTTTAATTTAAATACTTAGCTTAGACTAACCCGATTACATGTTAAATCAGAAAAGATTGACAGCAATTATTGCAGTATTTTCTATAGTTACTGCAGTATGGGCAATTTCACCCACAGTTTATGCAGAAGATTTAGTCCCTTCATGGATTAAAAATAATGCCGGATGGTGGGCAGAGGGCACTGTTGATGATACTACATTTCTTAACGGAATTAAATTTCTAGTAGAAAATGACATCATCAAAATTTCTGATTCAAAATCAGTCGATGTAGATAAAATCACAATTGGTTTTATTCCAGTTGAAAAAGCAGATGAATTAACATCAAAAGCTGAAACTCTGGAGAAATTCTTAGAATCAGAATTAGGTGTAAATGTAGAAATCGTCATTCCTACAAATTATGAAACAATAATTGAAGGAATGCGTTTTGGACACATTGATGCAGCATTTATGGATACAGGACCTGGCTGGATTACTCATCAAAGAACTGGCGCAGAAGCTGTACTATCTGAATTAGTTGAAGGTAAAGTAAATTATCAAGCAACAGTTTGGGGATTGGCTGATGATAACTCAATTCAAACATTAGAGGATACTGTTGGAAAACGAGTTGCATTCACCAGCATAACTGGTTCATCAGGATTCATTCGCCCAATGGGAACTTTGGTAACTGAAGGATATATCAACATTGAAGGAGATGATATTGTTGCATTAGAAGCAGCATTAGCTAAAAACTTCAAAAGTTACACATTCACTGGCGGCTATAAAGCAGCACTTGAATTATTACTAAATGGAGATGTAGATGTTGCATTTGGCTCAGATATTGCACCACAAAAATATCTGGATTTAGAGGATCAAAAGAAACTAAAACCAATTACAACTATTGGTCCAGTTCCATCACATGTATTTGTAGTAAGCAAGGATATGTCAAGTGGTACCAAACAATCACTAGTTGATGCATTGATCAAATTGAATTATGATGAAAATAATTCAATTCTAAAAAACCTCTATGGTGCTGACGCTTTAGTTCCAACTACAACCAGTATGCACATTGGTGAATTTGGAACCTACATAGATAGACTTACTGGTTTGGATCAGGTAATTCTGGATAAATCAAACTATAGTAAATAAACAGGTATCATTAAAATGGAAAAAAAATCATTAAATGATTCCCAAAATTTTTCTTTTATTTTAACAAAAAAAATCATTCAGATGAATGATGTATGGACATCATATGATTCTAAAAGCTATGCATTAGAAGGAGTGAATTTATCAATCGATCGTGGAACAAATTATGCTATTGTTGGTCAATCAGGTTCTGGAAAATCAACGTTATTGAAATTATTAAATGGAATGATGGTATCAAGTAAAGGAACAATCAAAGTCGATTATTTAACACCAAATACTAATGATAAAAAATTTAAAAAAATGATGCATACTATAGGATACATTCCACAAAATTTGGGATTGATCAAAAATAGTACAGTATTACAAAATGTATTGATTGGGGCATTACCAAGATTAAACAAAATTCAATCATTATTCAATAAATTTCCAGAAGATGAAATCAATGAGGCAAAAAAAATTATTTCACAGGTGGGATTGAAAGGAAAAGAAAATCGTAAAGCATACATGCTTAGTGGAGGTGAAAAAAGAAGAGTGGCAATTGCACGAGCATTAATGCAAAAACCACATATTCTTTTAGCAGATGAAATTGTTTCTGAATTAGATCATGTCACATCTAGAGAAATTATGGATTTAGTTGCAGATGCTCAAAAAAGAATGAATTTGACTGCAGTGATGGTACATCATGATATGCAATTAGCTTTAGAATATGCAAATCGTGTTGCAGTAATTAAAGAAGGTAACAAAATTTTAGAAATTGGAGTAGAAGGAGATACAATTGTTGATTTTCAAACTGGAGATATGACAACCGATGAAATAATGGAGATGTATTCTAGTGAATCAAAAAAATAATCTTATCATTGGTGTGATTATTGCACTACTTGTAGTCGCTTCATATAATGTAGATGCCAATCCTATAGAATTTGTTGAAGGTTTACCAAACCTTGGAATTGTTGCAGAAGAATTAGTTCAAGTTGATCCAAAGTATGTTCCTACTGCACTATGGGCAATGTTTGAAACAATTCAAATGGCATTTATTGGAACTGTGGTAGGAGTAGCAATTTCACTACCACTGAGCCTTTTTGCTGCAAGGAATCTTAACAGTAAGTTTGTTTATGCTCCCATGCGTGCAATTTTGGCAGCAATCAGAACATTTCCATCTATTTTATGGGCAATTTTATTTGTAATCATGGTGGGCTTGGGACCTTTTGCTGGAGTTTTAGCCATTATTATGTACACAATAGGATTTGTAGCAAAATTACAATACGAGTCCATAGAAACAATAGATTCTGATCCTGTTGATGCAGTATCTTCAATCGGTGTTTCAAAATGGCAGTTAATTCGGTATGTAGTAATTCCGGAATCTGCACCACATTTACTTAGTCAGTTTCTATACATGTTTGATTATAATGTAAGACAGACAAGTATTTTGGGATTAGTTGGTGCAGGTGGAATTGGATTTTACATAATTAATTACATCAAATTTTTCGAATATGGAAAAGCTGCAATTTTCATGATAGTTGTTTTGATTACAGTCTTGGCAATAGATTGGGCTAGTGTCAAAATAAGAGACAAGTACATTATCAAATCACAACATGGTCAGGAAGTGTCGATTAAAACTAAATCTAAGTAGTTATTTTGTCTAATTGTTTTTCATTATCTGCAATTTTTATTTCTCTTGCAATTCGTTTTCCCATACTCATTGTTTCATTAAACAAAAGTGAATAATAGGGGGAACCATCCATGTAGATATTTGAGCCAGCTACAATTCTTGCTGAAAATTCAAATGATGTGAATTTTGCATTTTCATCATATACACCTTCAATACAAAAGGGTCCATTCATTCCAGGTGCAACAATTCTTTTTGCAGCTTCAACAAAGTTTTCGCCCATTGTATATACTTCATCTAAAAGAGATTCCCTTAGAACTAAAGGACTATTTCCAATTACGTTAAAGGAAGGAACTTTATTTGATTTCATTTGTTGATCAGCAGGAATTCTACCCAATCCCTCAATGTCAGATTCATGTCTTTGATCAACCCCGTAGAATTCTAATTCATCTTTTAGTGGTGAATAGAAGAAAGTTAGATATGCCAATACGCCAGCTGCATACTCTTGAATATACAGAGTTTCATCTTTAGAAATTATACCTTCAGAAATTAATTGATTTCTTTTTGTATTGTAATCATCTTCATTTGCAGCCATAAAGTAACCCTTTCCACCAGCGGCTCCTTGTCTTTTGACAATTGAAAGTTTTTCAATTTGACTAGGATGAGTTACTGGTTTTGGCATTGGAAGATTCGCTTCTCGCATTAATTTCTCTTTCATCTCTCGGTCTGACTCCCATCTTAAAATCCACTTGTTTCCAAAAATTGGAGTCTTGATAGATTCAATTTCATCAGAAGACATTTGGGCAATTAAAGTACCATGAGGAATCAAAACAGCATTATTTTGTTCAAGAATAGATTGACATTTTGAATCTAATACTTCTTTAAAATTATCAACTACGATTAATTCATCGATAAAGGGAAATCTTTTGTATAATTTTTCACGTTTTTTTTCACAAACCAGTAAAGTTTTGAATCCTTCATCTTTTGCACCTTTTAGCACCTGTAATGAACAATGAGATCCCAATGTTGCTATAGATGTCATCTGTGATAGTTGTCTTGTTTCATTACTTATGAATTATTATGTGTCGAAGTCACAAAAACAAAGATCTCATCAATTAATTCTACGCTTAGTTCTGATTTTAAATCCTCAGGTATTACTTTTAAAACAAAATCATACATGGTTGTATTTTTTGGAATTTCATCACGTTCTTGCAATAATGAAAAAACAGAAATTCCATTTGCTATAATTGCGATTAATTTTTCTCTATTATTCATACTCATAAATTAATAAAAAAATAGTCCTATTAAATAAATTAGAACGATTTTTGATAAGGGGTCATAATTTGTGATTGTTTTGAAACTAAATCATCTGATTCAAATCCAAATGTTTCAAAACTGATATCATGGTCTTTCATCATTTCAGGTGACTGTGAAGCATGATATCCCACATAAACAGCTGAAATTATGAAAAATGCGATAACTATTCCAATTAGAATATCCATCTTAATTTAAGACATTTTGAGCCCACTATAAGCATTATGTAGTCTTGTAGAACAGTGAAAATTCTAATTATTAAAATTAAAAATATAGAAAAAACAAGGATCTTATGAAAATGCCCCATTCTGAGGAAGAGATATTGGAAGAATCAGAATTGATTTGGAATGATGAAAAAACAGTTGCTGAGGAATTAGAAGATTTAGAGTGCATTAATGACAAATTTGATTGATAGTAGTACTATCTTAAATTTTTACCATAATCCTACAGTTTATAGGAATTATCAGAACAGTGTAAAAATTAATTACACCATGAATTGTCAAAAAAGTAAATTATGATTGAAACAGAATTAGGAACAGTAAGAAGATCTCACTATTCGAATCAAATTTCAAAGGAATTAGACAGTAAGGAGGTCACCATAATGGGATGGGTGTTAACTGTAAGAGGACATGGAAACATCAGTTTTATGACTATTCGTGACAAAGATGGTGAAATTCCAATTGTTGCCAAAAAGGGCGATTGCCCTGACGATGTAAGGGAAAAAATTTCAACTCTTAAAGCTCATTCATCAATAGGAATTGTTGGCAAAGTCAAGGCTTCAGAAAAAGCACCAACAGGATTTGAAATAATTCCAGAAAAATTGTATGTTTACTCAGACGTCGAAAAAATACCACCTTTTGAACCTGTTGCAAAAACTGTAAAAAATATAGATACTCGATTAGAAGTCAGACCAATTGATTTAAGAAGAAAAACACTACAACACATTTTCAAATGCAGAAGTTTAGTTTTAAAATCAATTAGAGATTATTTTTCTGAACAAAATTTTACTGAAATCAATACCCCGAAAATGATTGCTACTGCAACTGAAGGAGGTGCAGCGTTATTCCCTATATTTTATTACAATAAGGAAGCTTTCTTGGCTCAAAGTCCCCAATTGTACAAAGAACAATTGACTATGAGTTTTGAAAAAGTGTTTGAAATTGCTCCAATATTTAGAGCAGAGCCATCAAGGACTAACAGACATCTTGCTGAAGCTATATCTATTGATCTTGAAGAAGCGTTTGTCGATTATAATGATGTCATGAAAAGAATTGAAGAAATCATAAAGATATCGATTCAAACTGTAAAAAACTATGCAAATGAAAACCAAGATGTAGAATTTATCATTCCAGAAATTCCAGAATCCATTCCCCAATATTCTTATGATGATTTAGTTGAGAAAATGCAAAAAGCAGGTGCAAAAACTGAATGGGGTGATGATCTGTATCCATCAAATCTGAAAAAAATAGGATTGGAGGGATTTTATTTTATCAAAGATTGGCCATTAGCTCCAAAACCATTCTATGTTAAAGATAGTAAATCTAATCCAAAAATTTCTGAATCATTTGATTTAATGTTTGGAGACTTGGAACTATCATCAGGTAGTACAAGAATTGAAAAAAGACACGAGTTATCTGAAAGAATGAAGAATAAAGGAATGAATTCCGATGCATTTGAGTATCATCTTAGTGCATTTGATTATGGTGTTCCACCTCATGCAGGTTGTGGAATCGGGTTAGAGCGATTAATTATGGCATTAACGGGAACAGAGAATATCAGAGACGTAACATTTTATCCCAGAGATGTCGACAGATTAACACCATAGGTGTCATAGTTGGTATCAAAAGAAGAAATCGAACATGTTTCAAAATTAATGAAAATTGAGATAGATGATCCCATAGAGTATGTTGAAAAAGTTCAGAAGATGATTGATTTTTTCGATGTATTAGATTCTGCCGGAGTTGAATCAGAAGAGATTTCCATGCCAGAAATAGAAATTGAAGCATTAAGAAAAGATGAACATTTACCTTTTTCTGATAAACTAATTGAAAAATTAAATCACTACAAAGGCACCTATGTTAGAGCCCCAAAGATGTCATCATGAATTTAAAAATCTCAGCATTACAATTTGTGGAAGATGTTAAAACAGGAAATATTTCTGTTGAAGATTTTATCGGTAAAACTATGGAACATATTGATAAAGTTGAACCAAAACTTCATGCATTTTTAGAGATTAACAGAAATTCTTTAGATGATGCAAGAACAATTGATAAAAAAATTAAATCTGGAGAGAAAGTAGGCTCATGTTTTGGAATGCCAATTTCAATCAAAGACAATATTTGTATCAAAAATTCTAAAACTACCTGTGCATCAAAAATGTTAGAAAATTTTGTTGCACCATATGATGCAACTGTAATTAAAAAATTAAAAGAGCAAGATGCAATATTTGTAGGTAAAGTAAATTTGGATGAATTTGCAATGGGGCTTAGTACTGAGTTCAGTGCATACGGTCCAAGTAAAAATCCATGGAATACAGAACATGTTCCTGGAGGTTCGTCAGGTGGAAGTGCAGTCTCAGTTAGTGCATTTGAATGCATTGCATCATTAGGTTCTGATACTGGAGGTTCAGTAAGAAATCCTGCAAGTTTTTGCTCAGTTGTTGGTTACAAACCAACTTATGGGTTAATTAGCAGATATGGATTAATTTCCTATGCAAATAGTATAGAACAAATTGGTCCATTAACAAGAACAGTAAAAGATACTGCATTTCTTTTGAACATTATTTCAGGAATAGATAGTAATGACAACACAACTATCGATAACAAAAATGAGGATTATTTATCACAGATAGATGAAGGAATAGAAGGAAAGAAGATTGGCATAATTAAAGAGATGATGGGTGAAGGAATAGACAAATCTGTTTTATCTGCCACAAATGAAGCTATTTCAAAATTAGAGAGTTTAGGTGCAAAATGCGAAGAAGTATCTCTAGATATGGTAAAATATTCTGTTGCTGCATATTATACAATCACTGCCACTGAAGCTGGAAGCAATCTTGCAAGATATGATAATCTTCGATATGGTTATGAGTTCCCCGTGGAAGGATTTGAATTCAACTCATACATTACAAAATCAAGAAAAAATTTAGGACCAGAAGTCACTAGACGTATGATTATTGGAGGATTTGTGCCTTCAGCTGGACATGCAGGAAAATATTTTCTAAAGGCATTAAAGGTCAAAAGTAAATTAACAAAACAAATCAATGATGCATTTACCAAATTCGATTTGTTAATGTCCCCCACGGTACCAATTTTGCCATTCAAATTAGGAGAAAAAATTAACGATCCTGTGGCACTATTTCTTGTTGACGTAAATACAGTTACAGCAAATCTAACTGGAAAACCCGCAATTTCAATTCCTTTTTCAATATCTAATGGATTACCAATAGGAATACAGTTAATGGCAAATTCAATGCAAGATAAAGCACTACTTCAAGCAGCACATGCTCTAGAATCTACAGTTAAACTCCCAGAGGTGCAAATTTGACAAAGATTGGTTTAGAAATTCACTGTCAATTAACAAATCTTGAAAGTAAACTATTTTGTTCCTGTAAAGCAAATTACAGAGAGTTTGAAATTAATGAAAACATTTGTCCAATATGCATGGGGCTTCCAGGCACATTACCAAGATTAAATCAGGAAGCAGTAAAAAAAGCAACCACAATTGCAATGGCTTTGAATTGTTCAACTCCTGAAAAAATTGCATTCTTTAGAAAAAATTATTTCTATCCAGATTTACCAAAAAACTTTCAAATTACACAATTGAATATCTATGGAGACACATCGATAGGTGGAACAGGTTCAATACTAGTAGGGGATAAAAAAATCAGAATTAGAAGAATTCAACTTGAGGAAGATCCTGGTAGACTAATTTATGAAGGTAGTTCATCCAAAAATCAAATTACATTAGTCGACTACAATCGAGCAGGTACACCGCTGGTAGAAATTGTTACAGAGCCAGATTTTGAAAATCCTAAGGAAGTGAGAGATTTTCTAAAAATTCTGTCCGATTTAATCGAGAATTTAGGCGTAGCAGACCCAACATTAGAGGGTGCAATGAGAGCAGATGCAAATGTATCAATTGAAGGAGGAACAAAAGTAGAGATAAAAAATATTGGTTCATTTCATGATTTAGAAAAAGCAGTTCATTTTGAAATAACTCGTCAAGAAAGTTTGAATTCAAGAGATATTGAAATTGCTCAAGAAACACGACATTGGGATGATCGTCGTAAAATTACTGTTTCTGCAAGATCAAAAGAAGAAGATCTTGATTACAGATATTTTTTAGAGGGAGATATTCCTTGGGTAAAGATTGGAATTGATACAAGAAATGAATTACAATCAAAAATGCCTGAAAGTATCAGTTCTAAAAAAGAACGATATATTTCTGAATTTAAAATTCCAAGTCAAGTTGCAGAAGTATTATCTTCAGATAAATTTTATTCAGATTTATTTGACAAATCATTCACTCAAGAGAATGCAAAAGAAGTAGCCAACATCATTACTACAGATTTAATGGGATTGGTAGATACTAGAGAAAAACGTGAAAAATCAAAATTAACTCCAGAACATTTGAAAAATTTAGCAAATAGTATTATTTCTGGAAAGATTGCAAGAAATTCTGCAAAAAATGCATTACATGAAATTGTTAAAACAGGTAATGAGTTGGATGCCGTGATTAAAGAATTAGATTTAGGAAATGTCACTGACCAATTAAAATTGCAAGAAATAATTTCTCAGGTAATAAATGAGGAACCTCAGGCAGTCGAACAAGCTAAAAGTAATCCTCAAACAATTAATTATTTAGTTGGAAAAGTTATGCAGAAGACTAAAGGTAAAGCTGACCCATCTCTAACATTAGAATTACTCAAAAAGAATATTATCTAAAATGGAAAAATTATCCTTGGAAGATGTTGAATTTATTAAAATTCTAGCATTTTCAGATTCCACATTAATTCAAAAAGGGATGACTGAAAGTACTATGATGGTTTTAGAGACAAGAATAGGACCTATTTTACGTGAATATTATATTGAAAATACCCAACAAATAGGCTCAAAATGGACAGAGGAGTTCACAAAAATGGGGATTTCTGAAGATCAGGGAAAAGCTGCAATTGCGTGTGCTAGGAGACTAGGTATTGAAATTATATAATTTGATGAGAAATTAAAAGATGTAAAGATGAGCAATGATTATGATTTTATACCAGAAAAAGAAAATTTTGAAAAATCAAACATTTACAAATTTATGAGTAAATTTCAAATTTACAATTATCGTGATTTTTATAATAAATCCATATCTGAAATTGAATGGTTTTGGGAACAAGTTAGTCTAGACATTGGGATCATATGGGATAAAAAATATTCAAAAATTTTAGATTCTTCAATGGGAATACCACATTCTAAATGGTTCATTGATGGGAAAACTAACATTTACAAATCATCTGTAGAAAAATTTGCAAAAATCAATCCTGAAAAAATTGCTTATCATTTTTTATCTGAAAATAAAAAAAATAGTTCAATTACATTTAGTGATTTAGAGAAAAAATCAAACCAAATTGCATCACATCTAAAAAAAATCGGCATAAAAAAAGGTGATGTTATTGGAATTTTTTTACCTATGATAGAAGAAGCAATAATTTCTATTTTAGCATGTGCTAAAATTGGAGTCATTCAGACGGTAATATTTTCAGGATACAGTAGTGATTCACTACATATACGATTAAAAGATTGTAACGCAAAAATTTTAATTGCTTCTGATGGTTTTTTTAGAAAAGGAAAACCTATTTCTCAAAAGAAAATTATTGAGAATGCAATTAGAGATACAAAAATAGAAAAAACAATTATTGTAAGATATCAAAAAATTGATGAGTATGTTGAGAATGAAAAAATTTTATTTTTTGATTCATTAATTAATGAAAAAATCGATGTTGTTGAAACTGAAATAATGGATTCAGAGGATCCACTTTTTATTTTATATACCTCAGGCACGACAGGCAAACCTAAAGGGGTGATTCAGCCTCATGGAGGATTCTCAGTTTTTGCAGGACATCAATCATCATATCTTATTGATATGAATTCAAATGACATATTATTTTGGCCTGCAGATATTGGATGGATAACAGGTCTGGTTTGGAATGTATATGGTTTGTTATTAATTGGTGGAACTTCCATCATATATGACGGAGCTTTAGACTACCCAGATAATGATCACATATGGGAATTAATAGAAAAATACAATGTTACAATCTTTGGAATTTCTCCTACGGCAGTAAGAACATTCAAAAAAAATGGAGTCAATCCTAGAGAAAAATTCAATTTAGATAAAATCAAAAATATACCAACAACAGGAGAGCCAATTGATAAAGATTCTTGGAATTGGTTATTTGAAAAAATTGGAAATAAAAAAATTCCAATAATGAATTTATCTGGAGGTACAGAAATTGGAGGGGCAATGTTATCTGTTTTGCCAGGAATGAATCTTAAAATGTCCACAGTTGGAATGCCTGTTCCAGGAATGAATCTTGATGTCGTTGATGAAAATGGAGTATCTGTTAAAGGCGAAAATGGGTATTTGGTGATAAAATCACCTTGGCCTTCAATGTCAAGAAGTTTGTTAAATGATGATCAAAAATTTCTTGATACTTATTGGTCAAAATTTGAAGATATCTGGTTTCATGGAGATTATGTGTTAATCGATAAAAATGATTTATGGTATATGCAGGGACGTGCTGATGATGTGATTAATGTTTCTGGACATAGAATGAGCACTGCAGAAATTGAGCATACTGTAATTGGACATGAAAAGATTTCAGATGCTGCAGCAATAGCAATTCCGGATTCAATAACAGGAGAGGCAATCATAGTATTTTTTGTGCCTGAAAAACATCAAAAAACAGCTACTGCTGAAGAAATTACTGGTTTCATTTCAGATAAGATAGGTAAATTGGCTAAACCAAAGTATATTATAGAAATCTCAGATTTGCCTAAAACAAGAACGGGAAAAATTTTGAGAAGAGTATTAAAATCTAAAATTTTGGGAGAACCTTTAGGAGATTTATCATCATTAGAGAATCCTCAGATACTTGATGAAATTAAAAAAATAGTTTAGAAAAACTAGCTTTTTGATATCCACAAATTTACGAATTGGGTATAACTTTCTGTGAAATTCATTAAAAATATGAAATTCATTGTTGATCAGCAAGTTGAAGATATAGAAATGCCTGAAAATTTAAAACTAAATACATTTCTTCAAGAATTTCATTCTAATTGTCCTCATCCAGAATGCAGTTTTGGATTTTATGGATTTGCTTTTGGTCAATCTCCTTTTGCAGTACCTAAACCAGTTCAAAATGCGTTAATTGATAGTGCAGGAAAGGGTGCATATGCACCAGTTTCAGGAATTACGGAATTAAGAAATGCAATTTCAAAATACCATAAACATTATTTTCACATTGATGCAGCGCCTGAAAGAATCTACATAGGTCCGGGTACTAAAGAATTGATTTTTAATTTATTAGAAATTTTACATGGTACAGTAATTTTACCAACTCCTGCATGGTTGGGTTATTTACCTCAGATACGTTTTCTAAAAAAAAATTACCACATGCTTCCAACAAGAGCAAATAGAAAAATTTCGCCTAGTGATCTACGCAAATTAGCATTAAGACTTCATGACAGACAGAAAATTTTGATTCTAAACAATCCAAACAATCCTACGGGTTTGATTTATGATCAACTTGAACTAGAAGAAATTACAGACGTATGTAGAGAGTTAGAAATTACGGTAATTTCTGATGAAATATACGCACAGACAACATTTGATTTCTCAAAATTTGTGAGTATGGGAAAAGTTTACCCAGAAGGTACATTTGTCACAAACGGATTATCTAAATCTCATGCTGCAGGAGGGTATAGGCTGGGGTATGTGATTTTTCCTCAACATTCACCTGAACTAAAATTACAATTTAAAAAAATACTTGCTACTGAATATACTGCGGTATCAACTCCAATACAACACGCAGCAATTGCAGGTTTTGAGATAAGTAATGAGATGGAAGAATATTTTCAAGTTACCAGAAAAATTCATCAGATAATTGGAGATTACACTTACAATGAATTAATTTCAATAGATGGTGTTAAAGCTACAAAACCAGAATCAACATTTTATCTGTTAGCTGATTTTAATTCATATTCCTCAGAATTACAAAAAGCAAAAATCTTTACATCGCAAAAACTTTCTGAATCATTGATTGTTCACCCATATCATACTGCAATCGTTGGAGGGGATAGTCTAGTTCTTGAAAGGACGGATTTTAGTGCCAGAATTGCATATGTTGATTATGATGGTTCAAAGGCATATCAAAATTATATTCAACATAAACCAAAAACACATTCTGAAAAAATAGAATTTGTAAAATCTAATGCTCCTAAAGTAGTAAATGGCATTAAAATGATTGAGAGATTTTTTAATGATTTGAAAAATGACCTTCTAAAAAATGAAAATAATTCTAAAAATAATTTACGATTAGCATCATAGACTTATTTTTTCTTTCTAATTTGACTAGCCACCATTGGCAAAAATGCACCAACATCAGATACAATTCCTAGAGCCTGCCAAGTTCCTCTATCCATTAGTTTTGTAACTGTGGGTTGACTAATATCTACAACAATCACTTTGACGTTTGCTGGAAGCATATTTCCAGTTGCAATTGAATGTAACATTGTCGATACCATGATCACCATACTTGCATCTTTGAGAACTTTTTTGTATTCTTTTTGTGCTAATGCGACATCTGTAATTACATCTGGGAGAGGACCATCATCACGAATTGAACCTGCAAGAACAAAAGGAACATTATTTTTTACACATTCATACATAATTCCTTTGTTTAGTTTTTTCATTTTTACCATATTTGAGATAGAGCCTGCTCTAAATACGGCGTTAATTGTATCCATATGATTTCTATGCCCATGATATGCCAAAGAAGCATCATGGACATTCATTCCCAGTGAAGTTCCCAAAGTAGCATACTCTATATCATGAACCGCTAATGCATTACCTGCCAAAACTCCATCAATGAATCCCAAACGAATCAATTCAGATACGGAATCTGCGGCTCCAGTATGAACAATTGCCGGTCCACCTACCAAAACAATTTTTCCACCTTTCTTTTTTGTAGAAATTATATCTTCAGCAACTTTTTTTGCAATATGTTGAGTTGGCCTTTCACTAGAACTGGAACTATTCATAAATTCAAAAACATTTGAACCTTCACGTGGTCTTTCAGGAGGAGTTATTTTTACACCATTTTCACCAATTATTATTTGATCTCCTTTTTTCACATCTCTAAATGGAACACAGAAAGCACGATTACCTTTAACTACAATGCATTTATCCATCATCATATTTTCTACTTCAATCCATTTTCCTTTATGGAAAATCTGAGTGTGATTATTTGTAGTGCTGTAAAAATTATCTGGCATTACAAAATTTTTAGGAGATTTGACCAATTTTACTTCCTTTTGAATTTTTGAAACTGCACCTAAACGATAAACCGTTTGTAAAATTTCATCAAGATGTTTCTGATTTTTCCCACGAATAGATAGTCTTGCATAAGACTGATCTTTTTTCATTTTTCCAATTTCAATATCTTCAACTTTAAACTCACCATGTAGATCCATTATTTTATCAAAAATTTTAGTTAAAATTGAAGAATCAATAAGATGTCCTCTAACCTCAATTTCCTGAGAATATTTTGACATGATTTGTTAAAAATTAACTGATAACAAAAGCTTTACGATTCAATTTGAGGCTGATTAAACTGGAAGTATTACTTTTCCTTCAAATTTAGGAATATGATCATTTAGAAAAATTTGTTCCCATTTTTCTTTTTGTTCTTGAGTGACTCCTTGAACAATTGTTTTAGATGCACCTGTTTTATCAACCAGTGCGAGGATGAATCCACTATTATCAGTCAGAACAAATCCAGAAGATTCATCAACAAAAGCATAAAGATTCTCTTCACCCACAGGTTGCCATACATTTGATTTTGTATCAGATAAAGCCAAAGCAGGCATTGCTCTGCCATCTGAAATTTTATTTAGATATTCCCTAGCTTCGGCGACTCTCTTTTGTCCCAACTTTAATGCCTGAAAATACTGCATAATTTCTCAAATTAGTTTTGTTATAAATAACATTTCTACAAAAGATTGTTATAGAAAAAACAATTTTTCATCAATATGCCGCTAACAAATAACGTCATCATAAAATTAAATGAAATTACTACGATGGTTCAGGATAAAACAAAATTATCTGAATTAGAAATTAGTGAAATAAAGACAATTTTTCAAGATATTGTAAAAAGTGGAGAAAGATATGATGTTGATGAAATAGAGTTCTGGTTTAAAAATGAAGGAAGTTGGAACTCTAAAGAACCAATTGTTAGAATTGCAAATCTTTCAAACTACATTCAAGACAAATATCAACAAACTGCTCATCTAAGAGTTATATCTGATGATGACTGTAGTTGCGGTCATTAAGTTTCTAATTGAGATAAAAGTCTAGAAACAATTTTTGCATTTTCAGTTCTTTCCTCTATAATTTTTTCTAAACGCTGAAGATTTTTTTCTTTATGAGTAACTAAATCAAAATATTCTTGATCCAAATCACTATTAGATTGTAAACGTTTTACAACTTCAAATAAAATTCCTATTACTTGTTTTTGAGCTTCAATTAATGTATCTTTTTCAGAATCAGGAATCATCTAATTCATCTCTTCAATTTCGGATAATATTTCTTTTAATTTTTGATTAGTAATTGAGTTTCTAGCAGTTTCCAAAAAAATTTCAATATTATCTTTATTGGCTATTGATTTTTCATAAATTTTTGCTTGAAATGCCATCTCTAGTTTGTCAATTTGATGGACAAATTTTGATTCCAAAGTGATATTTTCTTGGAATTCTTTCCATAGTTCAAGAAATTCTAATTGTGTGTCTTTTGAAAGATTTTGGCATATTTTAAAAAAAGCGGAATTCTCCAAATCTCTTTTTTCATCAAATGGTAATTTTTCAGGAGTAATATCCCCTATTTTTGATTCAGCAAGATCATGAATTAGAATCATTTTCAAGATTTTTTCAGTATTGAGGTTTGTTTTTGATGAGAAAATCATTCCCATGATGGCCATAAAATAGGTATGATCACCAACAGATTCAGGAGAACTAATTTTTAATTTTTCAATCCAACCTTGACGATAGATGTTTTTCAAATTTTGTGCATCTTTTAGAAAGTCAATAGACATGTAATTTTCATAGTGGTAACGGGAGTTAAAAATTTTCAAAAGCATATTAGGCTAATCATTAAGGTTGTTTTATGAAAATATATACAAAAACAGGAGATGATGGAAATACAGGACTTCAAGGAGATCTAAGAATTTCAAAATCACATGAACGAATTTTTGCATATGGTGCAGTTGATGAAGCTAATGCATCATTGGGAGTGATTTTGTCGCAGAAATTAGATTCAGATATTTCTGAGGTTTTACAAAAAATTCAAAATGAATTATTTATTCTGGGATCAGATCTTTCTAACCCCAACCTAAGTGATTTACGAAATAGAGTTACAAAAGAAATGATTGAAAATTTAGAAATTTTTATCGACAAATTTGAAATCGAATTAGAACCGCTGATGAATTTCATTCTTCCCGGGGGAATATTTTCTGCTTCTTTATTACATCAATCAAGAACAATAATCCGTAGAGCTGAAACTCTAGCAGTGAAATTATCTGAAAAAGATGAGATTAACCAAAATTGTATAATTTACCTAAATAGATTATCTGATTTGTTTTTTGTTATGTCCAGAGTGATTAACAAGAGAAATGGCTCCAAAGATATTCTCTGGAAAGGCAACTAAAAGACACACTTTAATCCCTCATTTCTTGAAATGCATTATTGCCGGGGTAGCTCAGCTCGGGAGAGCAATCGGCTGAAGACCGATCTGTCGCGCGTTCAAATCCCGCCCTCGGCATACATTATTAATCTAAAAACAAGAAATTTTAGGAATAATATGCTCTAAAACCCTTATCAGTTGAATATAGTTCAATTTTTTCCCCAAACATGCCGGATTTTTTTACAACACGAATCATTTCTTTGTTCTCAAGTTCTTCAAGAATTCGATTCAAATCTTCAGAGGGGATTTTTGTAATCTTTTGAATTTTTTCAAATGTGTTTGCACCATTGTGCATGCTGCCTAGAACTTGCATATCTTCAGAAATATTTTGATTTTGTCTTGATTCAATTTTGGATTTCCAAAATTCATCACCTGAATTTGAGATGTTTTCAAATTGTGAAAAATTCCCATTATTTGATTTTCTATTAGCAATTATTCGTGGTATTATTCTAGATAATGGAATAATCAAAAATATTAGCAAATAGATCCAGGAATAATTTGGTTCCACATCATATTTACTACATCTTATCTTAAATTTGTTAATAAAAAAAATTCTAATGCCAAAATTTTCGAAATTTACACATGGTATAATAGTAGTAATGTCTTAATTTATTGAATGTCAAAATACCAGTCTCCAAAAATGAATGTTAATTTTGGAGCGGCAAAAGGTGTCGCTGTTGGTATTATTTTGTTAATTATTATTGGCGTAGTAGCCACAGCATCTGTAAAAATAGTTGATGCTGGAAATCGTGGTGTATTGCTTCACTGGAATGCAGTTGATCTTGATCAACCTCCTCTTGATGAGGGATTACATTTTGTAGTTCCATTTCAAGATGACGTCATAAATATTGAAGTTCGTACATTAAAGTATGAACAAGAGACAAGAAGTGCATCTAAAGACTTACAGACTGTAGAAACCACTGTTACAGTAAACTATTATCCAGATAGGGAAGCTGTGCACAGATTGTACAAAAATCTTGGATTAGATTATGAAAACAGAGTCATTCAACCAGCTATTGAAGAGACTGTTAAACAAGTAACTGCAAATTATAATGCCGAAGAATTGATTACCAAAAGACCATTAGTCAAAGACGATATTGAAAGTTCTATTAGAGAGCGTCTAAATAAATTTGAGATTGTTACTGAAGTAATATCAATTACAGATTTTGAATTCTCACCATTATTTGCACAAGCAATTGAGTCAAAAGTGGAGGCTGAACAGAAAGCCCTCAAAGCACAAAATGATTTGAGAAGGATTGAAGTGGAGGCAAAACAACGTGAGGCAAATGCCATTGGTTTAGCCAATGCAAACATCGCAGAAGCTAGAGGTGAAGCCGAAGCCATAGCTATTATCAACAAGGCTTTAGCAGAAAATCCTAACTACTTGGAATGGCTAAAAACTCAAGCATGGGATGGAAAACTTCCTCTGGTAGTGGGTGAAGGTGGAACACCATTCATTCAAATCCCAGTGAATCCATAAAAGGCTAAATTTTCATTCTCTTATCAAGTCATACATTTCCAAAAATTTATCCGGTTCTTTTTGGCGATAAATTTTTTCTAATTTTAAAATCTCTGAATTAGATTTTGGTTTTTCTAATTTTTCATAATACTCTTTAATTATTTGATAAGTAGATTTTTGGATTTCGTATTTTTTCAATGTTCGGTTAATTGATCTTTTTGATAAATAGTCTAACAATACAGTTTTGTAAATAAGATATGAGGATAATCCAATTATAGATACAATGATAATTGGAATTATGAATACTCCAGCCATACTATATCTAGAATTTTTTAATATTTAATATACAAGTTTTTAAAAAAGGAGGTTTTATTGTGCAAGGACCTGCTTTGATACAATAAAACTTGACCAATATTTGTCTGAAAAGCATTTTTCACATACTTTGAAGACAGAACCAGTATCATATTCCACAAGATACTTGGATGGTTTGTCACAACATGTGTGAGTCATAATTATTGTTCATTTTTATAAAATTTAAAATTAATTTGAAAATATTTCTAGTGATAAAAATAAACAGTATTTTTATGAAAAAATAAAAAATTTTGATTTAAAATCATTAAAATATTAAAAAATAATTTAAAATTTATTGGCTTTTAAAAAAGGAATTCATAAATGTGTAGAATGTGAAAAGAAAAAGAAAGAAAATCCTGAAGATATGGGATTGTGCTCAAAATGTAGTGCTCTTGAAACCCGATTAGAAAAATCAATGTACAAAGAAATGATGAAGGAAGGAAATTTTCCTTAAATCTTCAATTTTCACAAAAAAGATACAATTATTATCAAAATTCGAGCGTTTTTTTGTCAATTAATAAAAATAACCTATTATTATTCAATACATGTCGGATTCAAAACCACATCATGTAGTAGGTGTTGAGGTTCTAAAACAAAATGGTGTAGATGTAGATGCATTGATCAAGTCTCTTGTATACAATGCATCAGTAGAGTTTGTGGCATATTATTACTTCACAAACCTTCGTTCATTCTGTACGGGAATGGAAGGAGAGGGCATCAAAGGAGTAATTGAAGATGCACGACTAGAAGATCTTAGTCATTTTGAATCATGTATTGATAGAATCTATCAGTTAGGAGGTGAATTTCCAAAGGATGTTGTAGATTTTTGCAACCAAGCAGGTGCAGAATTTTTGCAATCAGACAAAAGCACAACATTACATGAGATTTTAGAGAAATGTCTAAAAGCTGAACAAGGAGCAATCGTTAACTGGAATAAAGTGTGTCAAATGACTCACGGAAAAGATCCAATGACGTATGAAATTGCATCCAATATTCTTGCTGAAGAAATTGAACATGAATCATGGTTCTTAGAATTACTAGATGGAAGACCTTCTGGACATATGAGAAGAAGATATTCTGGAGAAAGACCTCACACTAGTAAACATTCAAGATCTTTAGGCAGTCTGTAAGATTTCCTTTTTTATTTTTTTATACTTTCATAACCACAAATGCTGCATTTGTAACGAATGTCACCTGTTTGTAAATTACTTTTTCTGATTAGAACCTCAACAGAATTATGACACTTTTTACATACACCATTTGGAAAATTACTATCATCAATCATGATCTAATTTTAAATTAATTTAATAAAAAATTTTGTAAATTTCATTCATTAGTAAAAACATAGCCAAAGGTCTTTACCTTTCCATCAAAATTGATTTCTATAGGAATTGGTTCAAGTTCTGTCTTTAAAAGTTCCATGATTTGTTTTTTAGGAAACCATTGACTCCGAAAACCATTTTCATTTTTAAAAACCCGATTTTTTTCATCAAATGAATCTGAATTAATTTTTTTAATCATGGGCAACATTGCATTATACATAATTGGTGCAATATTTTTAAAATCATCACCATTAAAAGTAGAAATAATCACCAAACCTTCTGGACCAGCAATTTTTTTCATTTGTTCTACAAAAAACGGTCTCTTAGAATCAGGAAGTACACCTATAGTGTTGTAAAGACACATCACCACACTTCCAGGAGAAGATTTTTCAAACAATTTTGAATCTAATTCCATCAAATCCATTTTTATAAAATGGATATTGGAATCAGGAGAAAATTTCAGTTTCTTTTTTTCTGATAAAATTATCATGGGCTCAGATAACTCGATACCCAGATATGAAATTTCAGCATTTTTAAAAAAAGTGTTCAGTTCAAACAAAACTCTACCAGTCCCAGAACCCATATCTATGATGTAAAATTTTTTTTTATCTTGAATTTTTTTAGAACATAGTTCTGATATTATTTCAATCTCTTTTTTTAAATAATTTTGTATTGTTTGATCATCATTATCCTCAACACTTTTTGCATAGTCAGATGCAAGATCATTCCACAAATATTTGTCCATTAATTGAATAATTTTTTCAATAATAAATTGATTAACATATTGAGTTTATTATAAGAAATATAGATGATTAAAATAATAAAAAGATTGTATTATTGACAATCTTTGCAGTTAACATCTCTACAGACAGGATTATGATTTCCATCTCTTGTAGGATGTGCTGTATTTCTTCTTCTAAAAGTTCTTGCCACAATATAGTATATTCTTTATAATTTAAAAATAATTCTTTTTAATGATACATTTTTCTATTTTTAAAAAATTTAATACTAAAAATTAAAAGGATTATTTGTAAAACATAACCACCAATAATCAATACAAATGCATTACCAATTGGAAACATATTTGTCATAATCTCAATATGTTTTGGAGATACAGTATTCGCAATTATTACCATTATGGATATAATCATGGATGGGACAAAAATCCACTTTATTCTGAAGAGAGATAAAACTGTCATTGTAATAAACGACGATTCAAGAATTAATGCATTAGTAAAAAATCGAGGGTCCCCCATTGGAATTCCTATTGCTCCTACTACACTAATTGAACCTAAAATTAGAGTCAAGAATTTTCCATTCATAAAAGTAATTTTTAAAGAGCAAATATTAGAGTGACTAAAATTGTCAATATTGGACACTAACCGAAAAATGATGAAAGTGTTAAGTAATTTACTGAATACATGGGGATATGTCCAAAGGAAATGATGGAATTTTTTCTACGTCTAAACCTCAAAATCTTCCCAAGTTCATTTATCCGGTTCTATTAGGAGTTGCAGTTTTAGTAATTTTATTCAAAATTTTGATATAATTTACAAGAATTTTATATGATTTTTAATTTGTATTCATATGCCATACAATTCAACAGTTTTTTCTAGAAAAGAAATATTGATAATTTTAGGAATATCATCAATAGTTTCAATTGGACTTTATTTGGGGTATGTTTTTGGAAGATGAATTAATTTACCCCTTTTCTTCTGTGAAGTTTTTCTTCTGTAAATGTAAGGGAATTATCAAAATCTACTGATTGTTTTTTAATATCATCTCTTTCTTCTTGAGTTTGTTCTCTAAGAATTTCGTCATTTTCATTTGTATAATTTTTACAAGTCTCACATAGCCAGTGTGATGTATTTTCCTCTTTTTGGAAAACAGGTGTACGTCTACCATTACATTGTTTACAAAATAAGGGCATAGTATAACTCAAAAAATGCCAAACTTAAGGGTAGTGGAAAATAATTTTCATTATTAGAAATTAGTGATTTTTAAAAATTGATACGAAATTCTGATTCTTCAAAATATTTAAAAATAAGGCAATCTCTAGATTTTCGACAACATGGCAGAAAAAAAGACCACAAAGAAAACTACTAAAAAAGACACAAAAGAGAAAGTAGTAAAAAAAGTGGCTAAAAATGATAAAAAAACGCCTAAAACAAAGGCATTAACAACAAAAAAAGCTACTACGACAAAAGGAAAGAAATCCTCAAAAAAATCTAAAAGAGAAGAGCCTAGTGACGATATGGGTATTGTTGTTGTTGATGACGATATTCAGATTGACAAAGAGAAAGAGAATGAAGAAAGAAGGGCATATCTTGAAGAAGCAAGATCCCAAGAAGCATTCGATTAGAAATCCTTATCCATTACAAAATTTCACGATATATTATGAGAGCTCTATGTCTCATTACAGTTAAACCTGGTAAAGTGGATACAGTTGTTGAAATTCTAAAGAAGAAAAAGAAAATCGTAAAACAAGTAATGATGGTTACCGGTAGAGCAGACGTGAGTGTCATCATGAAGGGATCAATTGATGAAATTAATAGCATGGTGATAGATTTTAAAAAAATTAAAGAAATTGTAACCACCGAAACCCTGATTGAAGTGGAGGTAGATTTAGGATGGTAAGAGCGATAATTCTCGTAAGATCACCAAAAAAATTAATTTCTGCAAGACTGATGAAAGTGAATAATGTTACAGATTCCTTTCCTACTAGTGGTCAATTTGATGCGGTTGCAATAATTGAAGTAGACGAATTAATAAAAATTAAGGACATAACTACTCAAATTCAAAAAATTAATGGTGTGGAAAGAACTGAAACACTTGTTGAAGTTTCCTGAAAATGATTTAAGTAACTTAGACATTATCCTAGTATGAATATCAAAAAAGTAGGGAATGTAATTTTGGCCGTAAAGGACCTAGACAAATCGATACAATTCTATAACGAGATCATAGGATTGCCAATAAAAAATCAAAGAAGAACTTGGGTAGATTTAGGAACTTCAGGAGCCCTATTAAGCCTGCATCCAGCATCAATCACAGAACAAGGTAGTAATGGAAATTTTGAGAATGGAATTACTATCGGTTTTCTAGTTGGAGATGTAAAATCAGCAATTGATGAACTTCGTGAAAAAGGAGTAAAAATTCATAGAGATATTGTTGAAAAAGATGCAGGAAAAAATGCAGTAATCTCTGATCCAGATGATTATCTTATATCATTGTTTGAGCCAAACTTCGATGATAAAGAAACCCAAACAAAAGGCTATATCGGTTTTACACCAGCTTAAATCAATTTTTTTATTTGAGACAGAATCTTATCAAGATTCTTTTCATTTTTATTTAATGATACATAGTATGTGACATTTTTTTTCTGTAAGAGTATGATTGTAACTTTTTGGTGTTGTAAAATGACATGTTCTAATTTACCGATTGATGCATCAACACCAGTTCTGAGAGATACCAGTGTTGAAATTATAAAAAATTCATTTTTTACTTGTTCTGATTTTAATAGAGGTTTAATTCCCGGTTGAACAATCCCTGTTAATGTTCTCCCATAAACATTGATCACCCCAGCATATCGAATTTTTTTAGAAATCTGAATTATTGATTGGCATTTTTTTCTGTATTGTGATAATTGAGCATTCCAATTTTCAGAGGGAGTTTTTGCCATGTTCGAGTTAAAAAATTACAACTAATAAGGATTCTCAGAGATTAATCTTTTTGATTTTTCTGTTCTAGTTTTTTCTTTAGTTCAAGATTTTCTTTAACAAGTTTATCATTTTCAGTTTTTAAGGTTTCAAGTGAATTTTCACGTGTGTAAAGAGGATGACCTGGTGGAATAAATGAAGAATTCATAGATAATAGACCTGCAGCATATTGTTGATACAAATGTTGAAAGCCAGTCAATTTTTGATTAATGGTGTTCAAATCATTTTGAAATTTTTCTTTTGATGGATTACCATTTACTTTGAACATAGGATGAGACAGTCCTGGTGGCAATCGTGGAAATTGAAATGCAGTTGGAAGCATATGGGGATTGAGTCCATATAGATTTTGAAGGTGTTCAAACAAGTGATTTTCCATAAAAAACATGAAATTTGACTATATTTTTGCCTTGCTTTAGTCGTTTGATATAATCAATTGTGAATTCTGAGTCATTTTTACTCAAATTGAGTTGATCGCTGATCCTTATACCACATATGTTTTGATCGCAAATAATGGATGCCACAAAAAAATCATGTATGAAGTGTAAAAAAGACATCTCAGAAAATGAGCTACACAAAATAGTCATTTACATCGTAGGGGAAAAATTCACAGAACATCATTACGAACATGTTGAGTGTCCAGATAATTTTACTGTATAAAATTTTTAAATAAATTCATAGACTTTGTAAATTTCACCTGTAAGTCTAGAGCGATATTTCCACTCATTATTTTTCCATTCAATTTGTTTCAATTCCGATTTTGTAGAAGGGTGTAGACGTTCATAGACATCAGAACCGACTAAAATTTGATTTGGTTTTGCCATGCCTTGGATTTTTGCAGCAATGTTCATCGCAGGACCAATTAGATCAACCTGAGAGCGTTCTACATCTGCACCATAACGAACTACGATGTTTTCACCAAAATCTAAACCAATCTTTGCCATTAAATCAGGATAATCATATTGATTAAGAATTGGGTTGATTCCTTTTTGAATTACAGTTAACATTGATTTTGCACATTTAATTGCATTATCAGAGGCCATAAGACCATTATCAGTGCCATCAAAATAAGCAATTACCGCATCACCTACAAATTTTAAGACGTATCCTTGATGTTGTTTTATTACAGCAGCCATTTCTTGTGCAAAGCAACTAATAATTATAGCAATTTTTTCTTCAGGTAACTCTAATGCCATTTGTGTTGAACCAACTAAATCAACATAGAGAACAACCATGTTAATTTTTGAAAAAACATTTTGACGTAGAAATGAATCAGAATCATTAACCACACCTGTGTATTGATATCCTTTTTTTAGCGAAGCCCAGACTCGTTTTTGAGTTTCAAGAATCATACTTTCTGAATCAAGTATTTTGGAATCAGAAGTACTAAGTAACATATCTACAACATTTACGGATTGCGAAGGTGTAGAATTCTCATCAATTTCGTTTTTTTCTGAATCAGTCATTTCACTACTCTAATGGAAAGTCATGCCCACATTTAGGGCATTTGCCGCGTTCTCCTTGATATTTCTCATTATAATAGATCTCAATATCAGAATGACAATCATTGCACAAAAATTTTGATTTTCCCATAATAAATTTTCTAGATTATCATATTTAGGAATGATGATAGGTTTAATGATTACAAAAATTCTCAAAAATCATGCGTCTAGGAACAAGGACTCAAAATGAATTCATCAGTGTTTTAAATGAGAAAAATGAACAAATTAAAAAATTATTTTTATCAAATATAGTAGATAAAACAAAGCCAATTGAAATTCAGGTCATGTTAGGAGATGCCACAGTGACTAATCAAAAAACATTTGATCAGAAAATATTATTTGATTATTTTAAAAAAATTAGCGATAATTTGGCAGATTGGAATAAACAAGATGTATCAATTTCAAACAACGAAGATCTACGTAGAGTTTTTTTTAAATTTGAAGTGATGGAAGGAAATTATCTAATTTCTGGACATATCTCTGTACAATTTCATGTTTTATTATATTACAAACCAATTCAAAAAGTAATTGATGTTCAAAAAGAATTATCTGAAATTATTGATTTAACAAAAAATAAAGAAAATGAGCTATCAGACAATAGTGATGAATTAGTTTTAGAAAAACTGAAAGAAATGGGATACAAAGATCTTGATCATCAGAAATTATTTGAGATTTTTTATGATAATGATGAATTTAGAGAGAAGATTTTTTCTGAAATAGAGAAAAAATCTGATACGGACTTTCAAAAATTTTCAGAAAGAAAAAATGAACTTTTCAAAGAATTAGATTCATTATTGATAGAAACTTATCAGACTAGTTCTGCAATAATTGATGATGCAAAATTAGTAAACGGTGAAGAAGGATGTCTAATTACTTTAGATATGGAATTTGTAAAAAATAATATCAAGGAAGGATTGTTTGATCCCAGAAAAATCTCAGATAAAACAAAAGAGAATATCTCAAGACGAATAAATGAGATTTTCAATGCAATTACATTGTAGATATCTAACAATGACAATCAAATTTGAAAGATACGCACAAAATTTGACAAAATTAAGAAATTTTGTATAGAAGAAGTCAAATACACCTTATTGAGACAGTCTATTCCAATGGAATCAATTTATGCAAAAATAGTAAAGGCAAATTCCTCAAGAGGAAATGTAATTAAAAAAACACCTCTAATACATTCTAGAACTTTTAGTAATCTAACAGGTTCTGATGTATTTTTCAAAGCTGAGTTTAGACAAAAAACGGGTTCATTCAAAGTTAGAGGTGCATATTATAAAATTCAAAACTTATCAGAAGATGAAAAGAAATTTGGAGTAATTGCAGCATCTGCAGGAAATCATGCTCAAGGGGTTGCTTTAGCTTCGTCTTTAGAAAATATCCGCTGTACAATTGTAATGCCCAAAAATGCATCACCTGCTAAAGTTGCAGCCACTAGAGGATATGGGGCAAATGTAATTTTAGAGGGTCTAAATTATGATGAATCTTTTGCAAAAGCTCAAGAAATTTCTAAAGAAACAGGAGCAACAATTATTCCTGCATTCGATGATGAAGAAATCATATCGGGTCAAGGAGTAATTGGTCTGGAAATTTTAGAAGATCTTCCAGATGTAGATGAAATTTATGTTCCAATTGGTGGTGGTGGATTAGCAGCAGGAACAGTAGTAGCAATTAAAGAAAAAAATCCCAATGTAAAAGTAATTGGAGTTCAATCAACTGAATTTCCTTCAATGTATGACTCTGTTAAGAATGGAAAAATTTCATCTTGTGACGGAGGAAGAACCATTGCAGATGGTATTTCAGTTAAAGTTCCTGGAAATATCACTTTTGAGATTATCAACAAGTTGATGGATGATGTAGTTATTGTGGATGACAAAGAAATTACAAAAACAATGTTTCTTCTTATGGAGAGAATGAAATTTGTTATAGAACCAGCAGGTGCTATTGGCTTAGCATATCTCCTATCAAAAAAACCATCACCTGGAAAAAAAGTAGTTGTAGTTTTAGCAGGTGGAAATGTAGACATGTATTTGCTAGGTCAAATTGTGGATAAAGGGCTAGCTGCGATGGGACGATTGCTCAAAATTTCAGTTCTCTTACCAGACAGACCTGGAGCATTTAAAGAAATCGTGGATGAAATCACAATGGCAAGTGCAAATATTGTTGAAGTCGTTCATGATAGATTAAGTTCCAATGTTAATGCTGGTTCTGCATCTGTAACTCTCAATTTGGAAACATCAGGAAAAGAACAGGCAGATATGTTGATTGCTTCACTAAAAAAGAAGAATATCCAATTCACATTATTAACATAATTATTGAAATTTTTTCTGAGTGAATTTTTTCAAACCTTGTTTTTTCATTAATTCTGATTCTTTTAAGACCGATTGATGTTGTTCTGATTTGTGTTTTTTGAGAATTTTCTTTATTTCAGGAAACTCATTACTCAGAATTTTCATTGCATATATCGCGGCATTTCCTGCTTTATTGACACCAACTGAAACAACTGGAGAGCCAGAAGGCATTTCAGTAATTGAGAGTAAAGAATCTAAACCTCCAAAAGCCGAGAATTTACTTGTTTCAGTGTTTTTAGGATGTTTATCATTATACACCAAAATTGGTACCCCAATAACTGGAATGATGGTATGAGATGCAATCATTCCCGGTAAATGTGCTGCACCACCAGCTCCTGCAATAATCACTTTGAAATCATTTTTTTCTGCATAATTTGCATATTCTGCTAATCTACTTGGAGTTCTATGAGCAGAGATTATTTGATCTTCATGTTTAATTTTAAATGAATCCAAAATTTCTGCAGCACCTTTCATAATTCTACTGTCAGAGCTTGAACCCATTATGATTCCTATAAGAGGTTTTTTAGTAAAAGTCATAATTTAAGATAATTTGCATGAGTAATTAAGATAACTGTTTCATAGAAAAGATCATCACTAGATATTTTTATTACAGAAAAATTGTAATCGTATGACCAAAGTTTTAGGAATTATTGGAGGAGGTCAATTAGGTATGATGATTGCAGAGGCTGCAAAAGATATGGGTGATCAAATATCAAAAATAATTGTTTTAGATCCTACTGAAAATTGTCCTGCTGCACAAGTAGGTGCTGAACAAATTGTAGGCGATTTTAAAGATAAAGAAGCAATTATGGATTTGGCTAAAAAATCTGATATCATCACTTATGAAATTGAATCTGGAGACAGCGATGTTCTAAAAGAAGCCCAATCATTTGCTGAAATTAATCCATCACCAGAAACATTAAGAATTATTCAGGACAAATTTTTACAAAAAACCTTTTTGAGAGAAAATAAAATTCCCGTTCCAGATTTTATTGAAATTAATAATTTTTCAGATTTACAAGAAGGATTGAAAGAATTTGGATATCCTGCACTTCTAAAAGCTAGACGTGATGCATATGATGGCAGAGGTAATTACAAAATCGATTCAGCAAATAAGATACAAGATGCATGGGATTATTTTAAAGGTCAAAAACTAATGCTTGAAAGATTTGTCCCATTTAAAATGGAGGTATCAGTAATTGCATCAAGAAATACTGGAGGTCAAATCAAATCATTTCCGCTAGTAGAAAATATTCATGAAGAAAATATCCTCAGACAAACTATTGCACCAGCAAGGACTGACGAACAAGTATCAAAGAAGGCAGAAGAAATTGCAAATGAGACTATGAATGTCTTGAAGGGGGCAGGAGTTTTTGGAATTGAGATGTTTGTAACAAATGAAAACGAGATTCTGATAAACGAAATTGCACCAAGAGTTCATAATTCAGGACATCACACTCTACAATCTAGTAAAACATCACAGTTCCAACAGCACTTGAGAGCGATTTTAGGATTAGAATTAGGAGATGTAGAATTGATTCATCCTACCATAATGTACAACATTTTAGGGTCAAAAGGATTTGAAGGGGAATATGCACCTATAGAGATTTCTGAAAAAAATATTTTTCTGAAAATGTATGGTAAAAAAATTTCAAAACCAAAACGAAAGTTAGGTCATTTGAATATTGTTGCTGAAAATGAGTCAATTGATGATTTGTTAAAAAAAATTGAAGTCATCAAGGAAAAAACAGTGGTTAGGCCAGTCTAATAGATTTATTAGTTGTTTTAGAATGGTAAATTCATGGCACTAACTGCATCATACATCATTACAGGAATTGCAATAATTCTTTTAGTCATTTATGGTGCTGATGTTGCAGTAACGTATAGTTCTGATGCACAAGAAGGATTTCTTCCTCTAGATGATATGCAGAGAGGAATAGGATTAGGAGGTCCAGCATTAATTTTACCTATTATTGCATTTTTCATTTCATTAAAGAGTCCATCAAAAGGCCTTGGAGGAATGATCATCATTGCAGGTATTTTGATTTTAGTTGGAGGATTTGCAGTTATTGGAAACTCATCAGGAGAATCAGAAAGAGATCCAATGACTTCATCAATTATGCTATTTGCTCCAGGAATTATTCAAATAATTTTAGGTGGAATTAAAATTAAAAAATCATAGAATATAACAAATGCCTACCTGTTCAAAATGTAAAAATGACGTATCCAAAGTCTATGATTGTGACCATACAGATTTTCAAGAATATTGTGTAGAATGCTATACAGAATTACATTATTACATCAATGAAAAAGAATGAAAATGCTTTCAGATAGAGAAATTGCAATTTATGCACTAGGAAAAACCGAAGGCGTTCATTCGATTGCAGAGTCACTCGGTAAAGGTCTAGATGATGAAAAGTATATCGAATCCTGGAACAAAACTATGAAACTATTAGGAATAGAATTACCACTTGAAGAATTAGAAAAAATCTACAATGAATTTGCAAAAAAAATGGATGAGGTTATTAAAACTCAG
>VMDM01000010.1 GCA_008080815.1 Candidatus Nitrosopumilus sp. | reverse complement strand
AAGCGTCGATGCTATATATAACCATTCTAAAACCTAAGGTAATGTATCGTTCTCGTCTAGGAAATGATCTTAGTGACATCACATTAAATTTTGTTTCCTCAATTGATGATGACAATGTTATCGCCCTCTATGATATTCTAGGAAGTGAAGCTCATACATTGATGCTTTACAAACAAGAAATAATTTCAAAAAATGATGCTAAAAAGATTTTGCTCTCTCTAGAGAATTTAAAAAAACAAAACTTTGATTCAAATTCTCAGGCAGAAGATATTCATGAATTAATTGAATCTCTTGTAATAAAAGATGCTGGAATGTCTAGTGGTGGAAAAATGCATACTGCACGTTCACGAAATGATCAAGTGGTATTAGATATCCGAATGAAAATTAGAGATGACATAATTGTAATTTGTAATTGTTTGATAGACACAATTGAATCATTAATCTCTGTAGCAAAAAATCACCAAAAAACAATAATGCCATTATACACACATCTTCAACAAGCCCAAGCTGGATTATTTTCTCACTATCTTATTTCACATGCCGATGCATTGACTCGTGATTTTTATAGATTATTTGATACGTTTACTCGAATTAATCAAAGTCCATTAGGCGCTGGACCAGTTGGCGGTACAAGTATTCCAATTGATAGACATCTTACTGCAAAATTACTTGGATTTGATTCAGTTATTGAAAATTCTCTAGATGCTACAAGTACTAGAGACTTTGTAGCCGAATATGTTGCCATGTTGTCAATTCTAATGACTAATATCAGCAAAATGGCTGAAGATTTTGTTTTATGGTCTACCTCAGAATTTTCATTTATAGAATTAGCAGATGAATTCACATCTCCTTCCAGTGTCATGCCTCAGAAAAAAAATCCAGATATAATGGAACTTACTCGTGGTAAAACTGCTGAAGTCATTGGAAATTTGACTGGAATACTTTCTACCATTAAAGGTCTAGCTTCAGGTTATGGACGAGATTTACAACAAATCAAATCATCAATTTGGTCAACATCAAAAATCACCATTAGTACACTGGTTATTTTCAAATCTGTTTTGCTAACGTTGAAAGTGAATGAAAAACAGATGAAAAAAACAACGGAATCAAGCAATCTTATTGCTTTAGATATTGCTGAAAGACTAGTCAAAGAAGATATTCCATTTAGAGTAACTCATAAAATTGCAGGAGCTCTGGTTCAATATGCTGCAAATTCTAAAATTCCAATTTCTAAATTATCTTCAAAAGAAATCAAACTTTCTGTAGATGGAACAAATGTTGATTCAAAACTTGTATCGGAAATTATTTCAACCTCATCAGTAAAAAGTTCACTTAAAGAGAGAACCTCTTTTGGCTCATCTGGATATGATGAACAAAAACGAATGATTTCAAATAGAATTAATATTATCAATCAGTTACGAACAAAAATTCTAGAAAGAGAAAATAAGATATCTGCGTCTCTGGAAGAATTATCGTCTGAAATAAAATTAATAATTGAAAATTAAATTTCAGCGGGTCTAGTGGGATTCGGACCCACGACAACCGGATTAAAAGTCCGGTGCGCTACCTGGCTGCGCTATAGACCCTCTATCAAAATCATTTTTGCGTATAATTTAGTCTTTTACAAAAATTACTTTCTTTCAGAAACTTTTAATCAGGCAATTTGATTCAAACAACTTGTGCCCTTGTAGTATAGCCCGGTCTAGAATTCGGCCCTGTCACGGCTGAGACGCGAGTTCAAATCCCGCCAAGGGCGCCACAAATATTTCAATCATATCAAGCGATCAATTTTCTATATGATATTTTTAAAAAGTAAAAAATTGCATAGAAGAATATTAAAATTCAGGCAATTTTAGTAAAATTTGATGTCTGAAGAACAAACAGATGCAGAAATTGAAACTAAAACCTCAGAAACTGAATCTACCGAAAATGCTTCAGAATCAGAAACTAGTACTGAAAAAGAAAACTTGGTATCTAAAAAGGCAGAAGATGCAGCAAAAGCAGCCGAAGATGCAGCAAAAGCAGCACAAGAAGCATTAGCAAAGGCTGCTGCATTGAAGGCTGAAGCAGAAGCAGCTGCTGAAGAAGAATACAAAGCAATCGCTGCTGAAGTAAAAGCACAAGCAGCAAAAGCACCAGCTTATACATTCAAAAGAGCTGGTGAGGAAATTTTTAGAAGAGAAATGGGTGAACCTGAATTTTGGTTGGACAAGAATGACCGCTTTTTGAGACCTGTATTAACATCTGAGCAACAAGAATCTCTTACTGCAAAAGCTGAAACACCAGCTGATCAAACTCCTAGATATATTCCTCAACATGTTCTTAGCCCTGAATTTGAAGGATTATCTAACTATGAAAGAGGTGTTGGTGCCTTCTTAGATGAAACAAAAACTCAATTAGAAAAATTGAAAGGTACTTCAGATTCAACTGAAAAACAAATCAAAGATGCAGAAGATAAAATAACCTATCTAGAATCTTTACATGAAAATTATTACATTGGAATGAATATTTTTAGAACCGCTAAAGGTGGAAGAGATAAAATTAAATCTTAATGGTGATTAAATGGCTAAAGTAAAATTTGATTTAATGAACACTCGTGTAACTTTCAACAATGTTCCAATTCATGTATTATCAAAGTTTTCATTCAAAGATGTTAATGCTGCTTCTGAAGAATTTAAAAAAATTGAAGGTGTTGATGAATGCATTATTATTCAAACTGCTAGTAGAGTTGAAATTTTCACAGTTAGTAATACACAAGAAATTGATTCTCCTGATGCAAGACGAGATGAAGGTAAAAGTCTCATCTTGAATAAAATTAAAGATACATGGGTCACATTGTCTGAATTGGAACAAATCGATATTGATCATTTTGATCAAACAATTGAAGTTTACAAAGGAAATGATGTCTATATGCACTTGTTAAGACTTGCGTCCGGTGTAGATTCTTTTGTAGTTGGGAAACAAGAAGTCTATGATGAGATTGTGGATGCACTTCAGCGTTCAAAAAATGCTGGAAATTCTGGAAAGATTTTAAATAAATTATTTGAAACCAGCATTAGAATTTCTGAAAAAATACGTTCTGCAACAGGTATTTCCAAGGATGTAATTTCTCTTGGTGATATTTCTGTAGATATTGTTGATGAAAAAGCTGGTATCGATGCAAAGAAGAAAATCTTGCTGTTAGGAACTGGTGTCTTGGCAGCAATGATTGGAAAAAATCTCAATAAAAAAGATATTCCATTTGATTTAGCAAGTAGAACTATAGATAGGGCTGAAGGTTTTTCTAAAGTAATTGGTGGAACTCCAGTAAACTTTGAAGATGTTTTTGCAAATTTTGATAAATATGATATAATTTTTGTTGCAACGACAGCTGACTATTTCATGATTGATCATGAACGAATTAAATTAAAAATGGAAGATAAAAAGAAAGGAACCTTGATTTTAGATATTTCTCAACCAAGAGCTGTTGCTGAAGATGTTACTTCACTTCCTGGAATCAAACTACTCTTTAGAGACCAAATTGATGAAATTTATGAAGAGAATGCAAAGGCAAGAAAAGATATTGTCCCTGCAGTTGAAAAAATCATTGAAAAAGAATTACCTGTTCTTTCATTGAGAATGGAAAAAATCGATTAGAGTCCTTGTTTTCTTAACAACATTTGCATAATAACTTCTTTAGAATATTCTATACCGTGTTCTTCTTCAGTGTGGATTCTAAATTCTTCAATGACCTGTTCAACTTCACCCTCAGATTTAAAATCACATTCAAATCCATAGTCGCTGCATTTGAACACTGTCATAAATTGCCTCATTATACTGGTTATAAAAACTCATCAAATTTTTTTATCTATGGTCTAACCATATGATTCGTATTTGATACCAAAACTTCCATCTGATTTTTTATCATGTTCAGTTACAAAGCCTTTTGGTCCCAATGAATCTAAAACACCATCTATTGTTCCTTGATATCCACAAATGTAGATAATTGTATTTTCTGGAGTGATTTTTTCTCCAACCATCTCTTCTACTGGTGAAAGCCCTGTTTTTTTATCAGGTGCAAAGAATGATTCAACTCTACCTACGTGTCCATTCCATGATCTATTGAAAAATTCTTTTGGTCTACTAATTGCGGCTCTGTATCTGAAATTCCATTTGTCTCTACCTATTTTTTCACTTTCATTTTCCATATCAGTGAATAATCTTTTGTAACTTAATTCATCAACATAACTTGCACCATGCAAGACCACAACTTCTCTTGTATCATTTGTATCGTGAAAATGTTTTGCAAAAGCAACAAATGGAGCAATTCCTGTTCCTCCTCCAACACAAATTATTCTTCTATTATCCTTCTTTCCATTTGGTAATACATCACTAATTTGTAAAGCTGTACCACTAGGATCTCCTAACCATACTGTATCACCTACACTACAGTAAAATAATTCGGTTGTTACTCTTCCAGGTAAAGGTTTTCTAACCCATCTGATTACAAATTCAAAATAATCTCTATTTTCTGCATGCGAAGCAATTGAATATGCTCTTCTTACAATTTTTTTTTCACTAGGAATTGGAACACCTATAGTGAGGAATTGACCTGTATGATATTTTGGCATTCCTGTTTCAGGTAGTAATCTGATAATTACAAGATCTTCTTTTAATAATTCTCTATAGACAACTTTAGCTTTTGTCTCAGATACCATAAAATTTTATTTCGTTACTTTGGATAAATATATTTCCTTTAATGTTAACAAATTTTTATAATTTTTTCTTGATTTTATTAAGATCTGTTATTCATTAATTAATCTCTGACATAATTTCTTGTAGAATTTTTTCATTTGCTGCAGCAATAAATGATACTCTGGTATCATAACTTAAATCTGCATCTAATGGTTCCAATTTTTCATCTAAAAGTAATCCACCTGCTTCCTTGACAATCAAATACCCTGCAGCAATATCTTGAATTCTTATCTTTTTTCTTAAATCAATATAGATATCAAGTAAACCTCTTGAAAATAATGCCATCTCTAATGCATTAGCACCAAAATGTCTGATATGATTATGATTTTCTAAAATTGGGTATAGTTTTTCCATAAGTTCCTTTGAAGCACCAGAAACATTGACACCAACAATTTTGTAAATTGGTTTCTCACAATTAACATGTATTTCTTGGCTGTTCAAAAAAGAGCCTTTATTTTTGGAGGCCCAATACATATCTCCGTTAGATAAATTTGTGATTACGCCATCAGTAATTGAACTTAGTTTGTTTTCTTTTGCAAATGCAAGAGAACTACAAAAAAATGGAACACCTCTTACAGCATTTGCAGAACCATCAATTGCATCCATGATCACATAGCCTTTTGGTTCATTAGATAATTCGATTCTTCCACACTCTTCACCCAAAATTATACATGGAAAATCAATTTCTTTTAGGAAGTCAATTACTGTTTTTTCTGCAATAATGTCTATGTTCCTTGAAATATCTCCACCTGCTCCTCTTCCAAAATCTCCACCAGCATTTTCTGTTCCTGCTAAATCTTTTACATTTTCATAAATTCGATTTGATACTTCTCGAAGAATTTCAATTATTTCCATAACAAAGAATACTTGATTCGTAATTTAAGTGAAGAAAATTTTTGTTTTGAAAGCATAAATAACAACACATTGAATTTTGGTTGTGAGTGGAAAAGACGAATCAGTTTTTAGTAAAAGTGCTTTGATGGGAACAAAGCCTGGAAAACAAATCATCAAACAGGGTTTATTCAAATCTCAGGGATTCAAATTATTTAATCACTACAAAGAGGAAGCTGAAGATGCTTTTCCAAAATTTGCTCAAAGATTTGCAAAAAATCTATTTGAACAAATCAATAATGATCAATCTCCTAATACTACACAACAGGAATTTGCAGAAGAAGTAGGTTCCACGGAAATCATTTTGAAGGCATCTGAAATTGAGCCTATAAAGTCCAAACTACAAGATTTTGATATATTACATGACAGAGTACTTAGAATTTTAAATTCTAATTTTGTAAAAATGACATTTCCTGTTTTTAATGGTCTTTTTGATGCTTCTACTGATTATTTCAAAGATGATAAAAATTCCACAATGAGAGAAGATATTGTTGATGGTCACATTATAGCAATTGATCTTAGTGAACCAATGGATAGAATTGTAGATAAAGATGAAGACTTGGAATATTTAGACGATTACAAATTAATGAATCCGTATATTTTGAAACTTGCTAGAGAAAAAATTTCAAAAGGGGGTGAAGATGTACTCAAAGAATTTGAAGAGGGTTTCAAACAAGCAAGAATTGGTCAATATCTTGATACAAAGTTAAAAGATAAACCCACAGAAATTACTGAACAAGAATTAATTGAAAGCTACAAAAAATATCGTTCGGTTATGGGAACTGCTGGTAGGAACATGGCCTTAAATCGCGCACCTTTAGCTGATATTTTTTACACCGGAATGGCAAAAGCTGCTGAATCTGTTGGATGTGGAAATGAAATTGAAGATAGTATTAGGGATAAAGCTGCAAAAATTCCTTCTTGGCCATTATTCTATTCACTAAAAATGAATGATGCAAAACTAGGATTTGAAGAAACAATGAAACATAGTGAATCTTATTTGAGTGAAGCAAGAGACGCTCTAGAAAAACTACCTGATAATTTTTCACATACAAAATTTTTAGAATTTCTATTTCTTACTGTGGAGCATTATAATCAATTTTGGTATAAGAGATTACAAGATGCAAATATCTGGTCAGATTTGAACAATAATCTTCCTAGAAAGTGATCAAATTGATGTGGTCTGAAAAATACCGACCTCAGAAAATTTCTGATATGATTGGAAACGAAGAATCTCGTTCAGAAATCATTAACTGGTTCTCAAAATGGAAAAAAGGTTCCAAACCCCTTTTGATGGTTGGCCCTCCGGGTATTGGAAAAACTACTATGGCATTTTTGGTTTCAAAACAATTTGGATATGATATGATTGGATTGAATGCTAGTGATGTGCGCAGTAAATCTCGTATCAATGAAATTCTAAATCCCGTATTGTCAAATGTGAGTGTTCTAGGAACCCCAATGATTTTTGTTGATGAAGTAGATGGAATTCATGGAAGAAGTGATTTTGGTGGTTTATCTGCCCTAGTTGATATTCTGAAAGAGCCAAGTGTTCCAATAATTCTAGCTGCCAATTATGATGATTCAGATAAAATGAAATCCCTAAAAAAAGCAGTCAAAACTATACATTTTAAAAAAATTCCTCCAAGACTGTTACGAATTTACATACAAAATATTCTGAAAAAAGAAAATTCAAAGATTAGTCCTGGTTCATTAATTAAAATTTTGGAAAAATCTAAAGGAGATATTCGTTCACTCATTAATCTTGCTCAGTCTTTCGTAACTGGATTCAATCCTCCAACAGAAATGACAACTGAAAAAATTGATGTGGAAAATGGAATTAATTCATTTTTTAAATCAAAAACCTTGGATGAAGCTAGATTGATTTTGTACTCTATGCAAATTGATCCTAGAGAAAAAATTAATGCATTTTACTCTAGTATAATCACCAGTAATTTGGATTCTCAAATTTTATCTGAAAAGTTGCAAATTATTTCTGAAGCTGATATGCTTTATGGAAAAATTATCAAAACACAAAATTGGCGTTTATTACGTTACCTTAATGACATTCTTTTGAAACTCTATCAAACTGAACTCAATATTAGATATAATCAATACAATCTATCCTGGCCAACTCTTAACAGAATAAGATGGGATGGTGCAAAAATCAAATCTTTCTCATCCTTCATGGCACAAAAATTACATTTGTCTTCAAGCTCTTTTGTTACACTGTGTATGCCTTACATGTTACAGTGTATTAAAAACAAGTCGTTAAACTTTGAATTCACAGAAATGTATGGGGAAATTGTTGAAAAGGAGATTGAAAATTTGAAATGAGTTGGATTAAAATCTCTATGAAATTTCCTGGTACTTGCATTGTATGTAATCAAAAAATTGAGATTAACGAATTTGGTTTGTGGTCCAAAGGAAATGGCGTAAAACATGAAAAATGCTCTGCAACAAATGAACTAATTTGTGGAGTTTGTGGAAAACCTGCAGGATGCACCAATTGTGAGTTTCTTGAAAGTTGTGATATTGAAAATGTGTCCCAAACATGTATTTGCAAGTCTTGTATCGAATCGAATCAGGCATTTGAAAATTTTCAACAATCTATGGGTAAAAAATTCCACTTTTTTAATTCATCTTAATATTTTTTTTAAAATTTCATAAAATTGGTAAGATCTATCTAAATTAATATATGAAATCGATATTTAGTTCTTGATGCATTCAGAAAAGATCGAAAATTTTTCAAAAAAATCACATATTTCACAACAGGGTGGTGGTGATGAACGCATCAAAGCACAACATGAAAAAGGAAAATTAACTGCTCGTGAAAGAATTTCTCTACTTTTAGATGAAGGTTCCTTTACTGAAATTGATCCCATGGTAACTCATCACTATCATGAATATGATATGCAGAAAAAGAAATTTTTCACTGATGGTGTAGTTGGCGGATATGGAACAGTTTCTGGTCGTCAAATCTTTGTCTTTGCATATGATTTTACTGTTTTAGGTGGCACTTTGAGCCAGATGGGAGCTAAAAAGATTACAAAATTAATGGATCATGCAGTTAGAACCGGTTGTCCCATTATTGGAATTATGGATTCTGGTGGTGCCCGAATTCAAGAAGGGATTATGAGTCTAGATGGATTTGCTGACATATTTTATCATAATCAACTAGCTTCTGGTGTTATTCCTCAAATTACTGCCAGCATTGGACCTTCTGCCGGAGGTTCTGTATATTCTCCTGCAATGACTGACTTTGTAGTAATGGTTGAAAAGGCAGGAACCATGTTTGTTACTGGTCCTGATGTTGTAAAGACTGTACTAGGTGAGGAAATATCATTTGAAGATCTTGGTGGTGCAATGACTCATGGTTCAAAAAGTGGTGTAGCACATTTTGTGGCTCAAAATGAATACGAATGTATGGACAATATTAAAAAATTAATTTCTTATCTTCCTCAAAATAATTCTGAAGAACCATCAAAAATAAAAAATGATGATGACCCTAACCGATTAGATAATAATTTAATTAATGTAATTCCAGAAAATCCTCTTCAACCATATGATATGAAAGAGATAATCAATTCTATTGTTGATAATCATGAATTCTTTGAAGTTCATGAATTATTTGCTCCAAATATTGTTGTAGGATATGCAAGAATGGATGGGCAAGTTGTTGGCATTGTTGCAAATAATCCAATGCATCTAGCTGGAGCATTAGATATTGATTCTTCAAACAAAGCAGCTCGCTTCATTCGATTCTGTGATGCATTTAACATCCCAATTGTCACTCTTGTTGATACTCCCGGATATATGCCAGGTTCTAATCAAGAACATAATGGAATTATTAGACATGGAAGCAAATTGCTTTACGCATATTGTGAGGCAACTGTTCCACGAATCACTCTAGTAATAGGTAAGGCTTATGGTGGAGCATACATTGCAATGGGAAGTAAAAATCTTAGAACTGATATCAATTATGCATGGCCAACTGCCAGATGTGCAGTTTTGGGTGGAGAGGCAGCTGTTAAAATTATGAATAGAAAAGAATTAGATTCATCAGATGATCCGGAGGGACTAAAGAAAAAACTAATGGCTGAGTTTACTGAAAAATTTGAGAACCCATATGTTGCAGCTTCTCATGGTACTGTTGATAATGTAATTAATCCAGCCGAAACCCGTCCAATGTTAATTAAAGCTCTTAAAATGCTTGCAAACAAAAGGGAAAAACAACTTCCTAGAAAACATGGAAACATCAATTTGTGATTAAAATGATTGAGAAAGTTCTTATTGCAAACAGAGGAGAAATTGCTTTACGTGTTATCAGGACATGTACTGCATTAGGAATTAAAACTGTAGCAGTTTATTCTGATGAAGATTACAATTCATTACATGTCAAAAAAGCAACTGAAGCATATCATATTGGTGAAGCTGCTCCTGCAAAATCATATCTAAATCAAGAAAAAATACTGGAAGTAATGTTATCCTCAGGTGCCGATGCTGTACACCCTGGATATGGTTTCTTATCTGAAAATGATGACTTTGCAAGATTATGTGAAAAAAATAAAATTAATTTCATTGGACCATCTGCAGATTCAATGAATCTATGTGGTGATAAAATGAGATGTAAGGATGCTATGCTTAAAGCTCAAGTACCTACAGTTCCTGGCAGTCCTGGTTTAGTTAAAGATGTAGAAGAAGCCTTGAAGATTGCAAACGAGATTAAGTATCCAGTACTTTTGAAATCTGTTTATGGTGGAGGTGGAAGAGGAATCCGACTTGTAACTAATGATAAAGAATTGAAGGAAGGTTTTGAAACTGTAACAAGTGAATCAATTTCAGCTGTTGGAAAGTCTGCAATTATTGTTGAAAAATTCTTAGAAAAAACCAGACATATTGAGTATCAAATGTGTAGAGATAAACATGGAAATGCTGTTCATATTTTTGAAAGAGAATGCTCAATTCAAAGAAGAAATCAAAAATTAATTGAACAGACTCCTTCTCCAGTAGTTGATCAAGAAACTCGAGATAGAGTTGGAGAATTGGTTGTAAAAGCAGCAGAGGCTGTAGATTATACCAATCTCGGAACCGCAGAATTCTTACGTTCTGATGATGGTGAGTTTTATTTCATTGAAATTAATGCTAGATTGCAAGTAGAACACCCAATTTCTGAAATGGTCTCTGGTTTAGACTTTGTAAAATTACAACTTGATATTGCTAATGGTGAAACATTACCATTCAAACAAAGTGATCTAAAAATGAATGGATATGCAATCGAATGTAGAATCAATGCTGAAGATACCTTTTTGGATTTTGCCCCATCAACTGGTCCAGTCCCTGATGTGACAATTCCTAGTGGTCCTAATGTACGATGTGATACTTATCTATATCCTGGTTGTACTGTTTCCCCATTTTATGACTCATTGATGGCAAAACTCTGTACCTGGGGGCCAACATTTGATGAATCAAGAACTAAAATGCTTACTGCTCTAAATGATTTCTATATTCAAGGTGTTGAAACTTCAATTCCATTATACAAGACCATTCTAAATTCTGAAGAATATAAAAGTGGAAATCTATCTACAGACTTTCTAAAACGATACGATATGATTGAAAAATTAACTGAAGACCTAAAAACTGAAAAAGTTGAAAAAAGCGAAGCAGCAGTAGCAGCAGCAATTATTCATTCTGAATTCTTCAAGAACCGAACTCAAACTAATGAAACATCAAATAGTAACTGGAAAAATAAATTGGACTGATAAAAATGGATTACAAGATTTCTGATATTGAGAAAAATTTTGATGGAAAAATTATCGAGAATAATGGAAATAATGATTATGTGATTAAAATTGATGACAGAGAACATCAACTAAGAATTTTAACAATGGATTCAAAAGGAATTGAATTTATTTTGGATCAAAAATATCATAAAGCAAAATATCTTTCAACTCTCACAAATGAAATGAATATGGTTATTGACAATGTTCCAATTACCTTAAACATGAATACTCATTTTGATAAAATTGTTTACAAAAATTCTGGTGGTGTTGGCTCTGGTGGAGTTCAAACAGCATTAAAGAGTCAAATTCCTGGAAAAGTAGTATCTATTGCTGTCAATGAAGGTGATTCAGTTAAGAAAGGAGATGTTGTTTGTACCTTGGAATCAATGAAAATGCAAGTTGCTGTAAAGGCACACAAAGATGGTGTTGTTAAAAATCTAAAAATCAAACCAACTGCAACTGTTGCAAAAGGCGATATAATTGCAGATTTAGAATAGAATTTTTATTTTAAGAAATTTTTTATCTCGTCATAATTTGGTTCTTTTAATGGATCTTCAGAAACCCATTTGTAACCAATCTTTCCATCTTCCATAATTACAAAAACTGAACGTTTTGCTGCATTGTAATCCTTAATGTGTAAAAGATCTTTCATTAACACATCATAATCTTTGATTGTTTTACTGGTATAGTCGCCTAATAGTGGGAAATTGAAATGATGTTTTTCTGAAAATGCTTTGTTTGCAAATGGTCCATCATTACTAATTGCTACTACATGTGCGCCCATATCTGCAATTTCTTGCCATGAATCTCTAAACACACATAATTCTGTTTCACAAACAGGAGAGCTTGCAGCAACAATGAATGTCAAAACGACTTTTTTATCTTTAAATTCATCCAATTTTCTTAGTTTAAGATCGGTATCTGGAAGTTCAAAATTTGGTGCTAGATCTCCAACATTTAATGTCATGATCGCCAATAACCGATGTCATATAAAGTACTTTAGAATTGATTTTTTCAAAAAAATGATCCGTATTGAAACATACCTTAATATACAAAAATCAGGGTGAAAAGCTAAATTGGTCGGGGAATTAGCGGGCAATTACAGTACTATAGTATTGATGTTTGCCTTTGGAATTGCGGCTATGGCGCCAGCTTTATTGATATCTCGTATGGTATCACCTCGAAAAAAAAGTAATCCTGTAAAATTTTTGCCAATGGAATGTGGTCAAGTTCCATCTGGTGAAGGAAGAACTCATTTCATGATGCAGTATTATCCATTCATTTTGATGTTTGTCGTTTTTGATGTGATGGCTATTTTCTTATATGCTTGGGGTAGCTCTTTACTAGAATTACCAAAAAGTGCAACATTACCCATGATGGGATTTTTGGCAATCATGTTTGGTGCAATGGCATTTGCTTTGTATCAATCAGGGAGGAAAAGAATTTGGTAGTTTTTTATATCAATTGTAATAACGGAGGTTGGAGATAAGATTGCTTAAGGATCTAGTAACCCCTGAAAATGCTAACGTGTTTGTTGGTAAACTGGGTGATATTTTAGAAAAAGCAATTGATAAACCACTGGGATACGCTATCAACTGGGGTAGAATTTGGTCTCTCTGGCCTGTACACATTGAAACAGCATGTTGCAGTGTTGAATTTGGTGCCGCATCAAGTCCAAGATATGATGTAGAACGATTTGGAATCATTGAAGCATTTGGTTCCTTAAGACAATGTGATCTTGTTGTCGTTCAAGGAACAATTACTAGAAAAATGGCACCAAGACTTAGATTAGTTTATGATCAAATGCCAGAACCAAAATATGTTATCGCTATGGGAGCTTGTGCAATTACTGGAGGTTTGTACTTTGATTCATACAATGTACTTCCAGGAATTGACGGAGTAATTCCTGTTGATGTCTATGTTCCAGGTTGTCCACCTAGACCAGAAACTCTCATCCAGGGATGTATTTTGTTACAAGAAAAAATCAAGAGAATGAAGGCTAGGAAGTTTGTATAATGAGTGAAGAAACAGAAAAACCAACACCAGAAACTACTGAAAAATCTGTTGCAAAACAGGAGGAAGTAATTGAATTACCTGCTTTGGAAAAAGGATTATCTGAAAAATTAACTTCAAAGTTTGGTGAGAAAACATCTATTGCATTTGTTAAAGAGAATCGAGTTAGAGTTGATGTAAAGAAAGAGGATGTTCATGATGTAGCAGAATTTATTCGCGATGAAATGAATTTTGATCATGTTGAATCTGTCACGGGCGTAGATTTTCCTGATGATAAAGAGATTGAGGTTGTTTATCATATTGGTTCATACACTGATAATTCATTGGCAAATCAGGTTTTGACTTTGGCAACAAGAGCTCCTAGAGAAGATATTCCAATTCCTGGAAAGGATGGAACTAGATTGCCAACTCTTAGAGATATTTTTTACAGTGTTGAATTTCATGAAAGAGAAGTTTTTGAAATGTTAGGTGTATATTTTGATGGTCATCCAGATAATAGAAGATTGTTACTCCCAGAAGATTGGGCAGATCTCCCACCACTAAGAAAGGACTTTGCAATAAAAGGTAGATAAAATGACTGCAGAATTACCACCCGGATTAGCATTACAGAAAGTAGATGAGAGAATAATGACTCTCAATGTTGGACCGCAACATCCCGGTTCAGGTCACATGAGAATAGTTGTTCAAATTGATGGTGATTACATTGTTGCATGTGATCCGGATCCTGGATATGTTCACAGAGGCGAAGAAAAAATGGCTGAATATAGAAATTATATCACTAACATTCCCCATCTAGAAAGACCAGTAATTCATGATTCATGTAATGTGTTGTATCCATATGTGTTAGGAGCTGAAGAAATTTTGGGAATTGAAGTTCCTGAAAGAGCAAAATATGTTAGAGTTATCGCTTCTGAATTGAATCGTTGTATTTACACTCAATATTGGTTGGCAATTTATGGAATTTTCCTTGGACACTCTACTATGTTTATGTGGCCTGCAGGTGATCGTGAATTACTAATTGATTTGATGGAAAAAATGTCTGGAGCTAGAGTAACACATGCACACTTTGTTCCTGGTGGAGTAAGAAATGACCTCCCTGCAAACTTTGAAGATGCATGCTTAAGACAAGTAAACTATTTTGAAAAACGAATCAAAGAATATGCAGCAGTTTTCTATGACAATCCAATTTTAATTTCTAGAACAAAAGATACTGGAGTTTTATCTAAACAAGATGCAATTAGACTAGGTACAACTGGTTCTGTTTTGCGTGCAAGTGGAGTTGATTATGATTTAAGAATTAAAGAACCATACGATGTATACGAAGAGCTTGATGTACATACCAATGTAATGAAAGAAGGTGATTCCTATGCAAGATCCAAAGTCCCATGGTTAGATATGATGGAAAGTTGCAACATAATTAGACAGGCTTTGCAAAAAATGCCAAAGTCTGGTTCTGTTAGAACAAAACTAAAACCTAATCCTAAAACTAAAGGTCCTGAAACTGTTTACAAGAGAGTAGAATCTGGAAGAGGTTCACTTGGATGTTACATTGTTTCAGATGGAAAAACAGAACCTTATAGAGTTAAGATGAGTGTAGGTTCATTTAGAAATCTAATTGCTTTACCATACTTACTCAAAGGTGAAAAATTAGGTAACATGCCATCAGTTTATTGGAGTTTAAATTATTGGCCAGTGGAGGCAGATAGATAGATGTCTGTTTTAGCACCAAAATTCAAACTTAGTGAATTTATTAAATCACTATTTGATAATGCGTTTTGGGCTTTACTTTTAGTTTCATTAGTGGGACTTCCCCTTATCCAAGTAGTTCTCTTCTACATTGAAATGCCTGTAATTAATGGCGAATTACTAACTCCATTTTTAGCTCTTACATGGTTAGCAGATCCTTCGAGAAGTCTGCCTATTGTCAAAGCATTCATGGCAACTGATATGTTTAGAGTAATGGTTTTTCCAGGATTCGGTTTTGCAGCATTATTGGCAGCTGGAACAATTTTTGTTGAAAGAAAAATGTTGGCCAAATTACAATTAAGAGTGGGACCATTTTACTGTGGAAAAATTGAAGGTATTCTTCAGTTGGCAGGCGATGGTCTAAAACTAATCTCAAAAGAAATCATAATTCCTGCAAAAGCTGATAAACCGATTTTCTGGGCTGCTCCAGTAATTTTTGTCGCAACTGCCGCAGCATTTGTCGCACTAATTCCAGTTGCTCCTGGTGGTTGGGTTGTAGCTGATGTAGATCTTGGTTTACTAGGTGTTTTTGCAATTATTGGATTTTTCCCAATTATTACTATCTTATCTGCTTGGTCAGCAAACAGTAAATTCCCATTCATTGGAGGAATTAGAGCTTTATTCCAAATGGTTTCATTTGAAATTCCATTGATTTTATCTCTTCTTGGAGTAGTTATTGTTACTGGAACCTTAAATCTCTCTGAAATTTCAGCTAGTCAATCATTCTTCCCATGGATAGTCTTCCTTCCAGTAGGTGCAATTGTTTTCTTCATTACAATGCTTGCTGAGCTAGAAAGAATCCCATTTGATCTTCCTGAAGCAGAAAGTGAGATTGTAGCAGGTTGGCTTACAGAATTTTCAGGAATGATGTACGGTCTTGTTCAACTAGGAACCTACTTGAAATTATATGCATTTGCCGCATTATTTGTTGTCTTGTTCTTAGGTGGTTGGAATGGTCCAATGATTGTCCCTCCATTCCCTGAAGAAATTTTAACTGAGGGAATTGTACTTGGTCCAGTAACTGCAAAGTTCCCAGGTTTGCCTTTATTTGATCAGGCAATGTTAAACGGCACACTCTGGTTTGTAATTAAGACTGTTGGAGTTATCTTCTTTATCTTACTTCCAAGAGGTGTTTTCCCAAGAATTAGAATTGATATGCTATTGAGTTTGGGTTGGACAAAATTAATTGGATTAGCTTTCGTTAACATCTTTATTGCTCTAGGTTTGCTTTACGCTGGAGTGTTAGGACCAGGAGGTTTACAATAATGGGAACTGCAACAGGAATAATTCGTGCATTAAATTCTGGTATCAAACATCTTGCTATCAAAAGATTTACTCTACGTTACCCTGAAGAAAAACTCAAGTTTGTAGGAGATGGTTATCAATTTGATCCTTCTACTGGAGTAGGTATTGCAGGATTAAAGGGAAGGCATATGCTATTCCATGATCATTGTACTGGTTGCCAGTTATGTTCTATAGCATGTGAGGGTGTTGCTGAGGCAATCGCTATGGTCAAAGTACCTGATAATCAAAAACAAAATAAAAAATCTATCATGCCACAAATTGATTATGGAAAATGTGTTTTTTGTGGATTATGTGTTGATGCATGTCCATTTTATGCATTATACATGACAAATGATTATGAACTTTCATCATTTACAAAAGAAGGATTAATCTATACTCCTGCCCAATTAGCTGTCAAACCTTACGTTTCACAAGATTCAGAAATTCAAATTACTGATAGAGGTGCAACTCATGGCTGATGCAGTTTTCTTGGCATTATCTGTAATCACAATTGGTTCTGCAATTGCTGCACTTGAACTAAGATCATTAATTTATGGTTCAATCGCATTAATGGGAACTCTGGGTGGAATTGCTGGATTCTTTTTCCTACTTGATTCTCCATTTGTTGCATTATTCCAATTGGCCGTTTATGTCGGTTCAATTGCTGTCTTGATTCTATTTACTGTCATGTTAGTAAAAAGAGAACTAATTTTCAAAAAAGTTGAAGATAGTAGAAGAAAATATGCTGGATTAGCTTTGATGCTTGTAACAATGGTTGCATTGGGTGCAGTCTTTTTAGACTCTGGAATTAAAACAATTACTACTGATGAACCAGCAGTAAATTTCAGAGACATTGGTATTGACTTTGTAACATATTACTGGCCTGCATTAATTTTGATGGCATTAATTTTAGCTGGTTCTGTTACTGGTGCATTAGTTTTAGCAAAGAGAGAGGATGTGGAGAATGACCAACGAACTAGTTGATTTCACTCTCGTATCTGTTGCCTTATTGGGCATTGGAATTTACGGTTTAGCTGTAAAACGTAATTTCATCAGAATGTTGTTTGCAGTTGAAATTATAATCAATGCTGCAAATCTTAATCTAGTTGCATTTGGAAGATTTCTGCCACATAGTGGAGGTCAAACACTTGCATTGTTCTCAATTGCAATTGCCGCAGCTGAAGTCGCTGTAGGATTATCATTAATCATTGTAGCATATCGCATGTATCAAAATGTGGATATTGCTGATTTCAGGAGTTTGAAAGGATAATGGAATATGCATTATTACAGGCTGTTTTCCTGCCATTACTATTATCACCTATTGCATACATACTAGGTAGAAAGGCTGGTCCCACACCTGCAATGTGGTTTACCTTTGCAATATTGCTCTACACTACCATTCTTGTAATTAACGCTGCATTAACTGGTACAACTGAGGAGCATTATCCATGGACTGAACAATTTGGTGAATTTGGATTCTTAATGGATGGACTTGCATCACCATTTGCAATAATTATCTATGTACTATCGACAATTCTTGCACTTTATTCAAAACCATACATGATTCACAAGTTTCATGAACAATTTGAAGAAGAGCAAAAAATCAATGCATCTAAAGGTGGACAATCATCAGTTGTTGAATCTTCATCACTTTCAAATTACGTAAATGCTAAAGCAGGACTTTACTTTGCACTCTATTTGGTTTTTGCAATGGGAATGCTTGGAACAGTTCTTTCTACAAATCTGATTGAGTTTTATATTTTCTTTGAAGTAATGCTGATTCCTGGTTTCTTTTTGGTAGCAATTTGGGGAGATGGTCCAAGAAGAAAGATTGGTTTAATGTTCCTATTTTGGACACATGCTGGTGCAGTTGTTTTACTATTAGGATTTTTGATGATTGGTCTTACCTTAGGAAGTTTTGATTTTGCTGACATAAAAGAATCTGAAATTCCTTCAGATATTGTTTTCATCTCTGCGGTTGCAATTTCTGTTGGTCTGGGAGTTAAACTAGCGGTATTTTTGTATCATGTTTGGTTACCATGGGTTCATGGTTCTGCTCCAACACCTATCAGTGCTTTGCTTTCTCCTGCCATGATTGGAATTGGAGCATATGGACTTTTCAGATTAATAGTCGAATTTTTACCTGCAACATTTTCTGATTTAGCTATTTGGTTCCATGTATGGGGTCTAGTTACAATGATTTATGGTGGAGCCATGGCTCTAATGCAAGATGATCTAAAACGATTACTGGCATACTCTAGTATCAGTCAAATGGGTTATCTTCTATTTGGAATTGGTTCTGCATCCGTTTTTGGATTAGCTGGTGCAGAAATGATGTACATTACTCACGGAATTGGTAAAGGTATTCTCTTCATGATGGCTGGTGTGATAATTGTTAAAGTTGGAACAAGAAGTATTTCCAAATTAGGTGGATTGGCAGGAAAAATGCCAATTACTGCAACATGTGCCGTTATTGGAGCTTTAACAATTATGGGCGTTCCTCCAACTAGTGGATTTATGGGCGAATGGATTCTATTTTATGGTGCTTTAGAAACTGCAATTGAAGATGGTTCTACATTAAGAGCTGTAACATTTGGCTTGGGATTAGTTGCAACTGCATTAACAATGTCCTATATGTTATGGATGCTTAAACGAGTCTTCTTTGGAAAAACTCCAGAACATTTGGAAAATGTCAAAGAAGGTAGTTGGTATATGACTGCTCCAATGATGGTACTAGCTGGATTTTCAATAGTTGTCGGAATTTATCCAGACATATTCTTGAAAACAATTCTTCCTTACATGAATGGAGTTTTAGGAGTTTAGACTATGGCTACAGAATCTGTTGGATTACCATTTGAAGCAAGTGCTCTCAGTGCATGGTTAGTTTGGATTTTACCATTTGCTGCAGCATTAATAATGCCAGGAATTGGAAAAATTTCTAAAAATATTACAGGTTATGTAGCAGTTGGTTTTGCATTAATGAGTGCATTATCTGCAGCATCTCTTCTACCAATGGCACTTGAAGCTCATGAGATTCATGATCAAGTAATGTGGATTGAAGCTATAGGTCTTAAGGGTGGTGTCTTAGCTGATCCAATTTCTGTAATCATGGCAAATGTTGTTGGTTGGATTAGTTTCTTGATTATGATTTACAGTACGGGTTACATGAAAGGTGACAAAGATATCACTAGATTCTGGTTCTGGATGATGTTCTTCATCGGTTCAATGCAAATTATAGTTTTATCTGATAACTTACTCCAAGTATTCTTTGGATGGGAAGGAGTAGGTTTAGCATCATATGCCTTAATCAGTTTCTGGTATCGTGACAAAAAGAAAGATCATGTTGGAACTGAAGGACGTACAGTTTTAGGTTTACTTGATTACTATGCTCCAACACACGCAGGAATGAAGGCATTCATCATGACCAAAGTAGGTGATGTAATGATGATTGCTGGTATGCTCTTAATTTTCCTCTTTGCAGGAACATTTGGATTTAGAGAATTAATGGGTGATACAGACTGGGCAGTAGCAATGAGTGCTCAAGGATTACTTGTTCCTGCATTTGTCTTACTTTTCGGAGGAGCAATTGGTAAATCTGCACAATTCCCATTAAATGAATGGTTACTAGAAGCAATGACTGGACCAACAGCAGTATCTGCATTAATTCACGCAGCTACGATGGTCAAGGCAGGAGTATTCCTTGTTGCAAGAATTGGACCAATTGTATTTGCATTAGGTGCTGCAGGCATTCTTGCAGATCAATTCTTTGAAATTGTTGCATGGATTGGTGCAATTACTGCACTATTACTTGCAACTCAGGGAATGGTTAATCCTGAAATTAAGAAAGTTTTGGCATACTCAACAGGTTCACAAATTGGTTATATGATGTTGGCAATGGGTGTAGCAGGATTATCTCACCAATATGTTGATGGTTATACTGCAGGATTTTTCCACTTAATCTCTCATGCAATGTTTAAAGCTTCATTATTCATGGCAGCAGGTTCGTTGCTCCATGTAGTTGGTTCTAGATTTATGACTGATATGGGTGGATTGAGAAAACAAATGAAAAAGACTTATGCATTCATGTGGGCTGCAGGTCTAGGATTAATGGGTGCGCCATTTATCACTACAGGATTTTGGAGTAAAGATGCAGTCTTTGCAGCAGTTTTTGAATCTGGAAGTGAATGGGCAATGCCTCTATATGGAATCGCAGTTTTAGCAGCAGTGATTACTGCATTTTATACCACCAGAATGATTGGAATGGTATTCTTTGGTAACAAGAGTAAACATATTGAAAAGATGGAATCTGAGGGTCATCATATTCATGAGGCATCATTATCTATGTGGGTTCCATACGGAATTCTTGCTGTATTAACAATTGGAATTGGTTTAATCGGTTTATCTACGGAAGAAGGCTTACACCACTTGTTTGAAGAATATCTCTCACATTCATTTGGAATTCATTCAGAACATGCAAAATTAGATGAATCATCCATTCTACCAGAATTCCTACAAGGTCTAAACCCTGTAGCATTGGGCTCATCTCTTATTGCATTCTCGATTGGAATTGGTCTAGGATATGTCTTTTACATTGGTAGATGGGTTGATCCTGTAAGATTTGTAAATTCAAATATTTTCTTTTACTCAATTCACAAAGTTATCTTAAACAGATGGTATCTGAACGCAATTGTCTATTGGTGTTTTGTTGTAGCACCATTATGGTTGGCAAGAGGTGTATTCAGATACTTTGAAAAGACAGCTATTGATTACGGAATGAATGATGGATTACAAAAAGCAGTTGGTTGGAGTGCTCGTGTTGTACAAGGAACTCAAACTGGTGTTTCACAATCATATCTATTTGTATTTGGAGCAGGATTACTTTTCGTAGTCTTGATATTGTTGATGTAGGTGAAAAATGAAATGTTAGAAATTACTTCCACACCACTAGTCCTAATAGCAATTCTTGGAACTGTTGGTATAATTTTACCAATAATCAGTGTTGTAAGAAAAGAGAAAGGTTCCAATTCTTTCTATGCCGTAATTGCTTTTGCAGCATTAATTGCATCTATGGCATATGTTGGTTATGAATTTCTAAATAACAATGTCGCATCGTCTGCATTATTTTCTGAAGATGTTTTGGTAAATGATGCCTTTGGAGGATTCTTTGCAATTGCAATGTTAATTGTTGCATTGTTTACGACTGTTGGTTCTTTTAATTATATGAGAAAGCAAAATTCTCCTGCAGTATACTATTCACTAATTTTACTTGCAACAATCGGAATGGTCCTAGTTGCATATTCTACTGATTTGGTAATGTTGTTTGTTGCATGGGAATTAATGAGTATTCCAACTTACATTTTAGTAGGATTCATGAAAAAGAATCCAACTTCTAATGAAGCAGCTCTCAAATATTTCCTCTTTGGAGCACTATCATCAGCAATAATCGTTTATGGAATTTCAATTTCATATGGTTTAACTGGTTCTACAAATATTGGCGAAGTAATAGAAGGATATTCGACATTAGATCCATCTCTATTACCATTAGGATTATTATCTGTGGGATTGTTTATTGCTGGATTTGGATTCAAGATGGGTTTGGTTCCATTCCATCAATGGTTACCTGATACTTATGAAGGAGCCCCATCACCAGTTACTGCATTACTAGCTGCTGCAACCAAAAAAGCAGGATTTGCAGCATCCATCAGAATAATTATTCTTGGAATGGTTGTACTTAATCTGGATTGGACACTTGCATTAGGAATTATTGCTGTAATGACTATGACTGTAGGCAATGTTGCTGCAATTATGCAAAAGAATCTTTCTAGAATGCTTGCTTATTCCAGTATTGCTCATGCTGGCTACATTCTAATTGGTTTAGCAGTAGCTCCACACAGTTCACTTGGTTTACAAGGTTCATTGTATCAAATATTCAATCATGCTGTAATGAAAGGCGCTGCTTTCATTGCAATTGCTGGAATTGTAACAACTTTAGCAGTAACTCATATTGACAAATTAGCTGGACTTGGAAGAAAAATGCCTATCACTGCATTAGGAATGATTATTTCACTATTTGCTCTTGCTGGTGTCCCTCCACTATCTGGTTTTTGGAGTAAATTGATGTTATTTGGTAGCGCTTTAGATGCAAGTTCAGCTTTGTGGTGGGCTCCATGGTTAGCAATTGCTGGAGTTCTAAACAGTGCGTTATCTTTGGCATATTATGGTTGGATTACAAGAAAAATGTACTTTGAAGGAGAAACTGAAAAACGTGTTAAAGAACCAAAATCAATTGTTGCTGTGATGATTTTCTCAATAATCTTCCTTGTAGGATTCGGTGTATATCCAGAACCATTAATTCAATTTGTTGAATTTGCAACTCCAGCATTAAGTGTTGGAACTATGCCTTAAATGAAGTAAAATTAATTAAATTATCCAAGTTGTTTTTTGCATCACTTTCATGAATTTTACGTAAACCCGCTCTTGCTTGTGCTGAAAACTCTTTCAACAAGTCTTCCATTTTATTAAAAACATCTCTTGGGTCTGCACTTTTTTTAATTAAAATATTAAACAATTTGTCTTCATTTTTCCAATCAAGTAAATCATCTCTAATCTGATATGCAATTCCAATATTTTTTCCATATTGAGTTAATGCTTCAATCTCTTCTTCACTACCATTAGCAATGATTGCTCCTGCCCTAGCAGCTACTTCAAATGCTGTTGCCGTTTTGTATTCAATTACTTTGAGATAATCATCAAATGTGATATCTTCGCTAGTTTCAAGCCTATTTTCAATCATTTCACCTTCACTCATCAGCATTGCAGTTGTAGCTAAATCCTTTGTTATTCTTGGATTATTCAATCTTGAACAAACTGATAAAATTAGACCCAGCACGAAATCCCCAGTTAGAACACTTGTGTTGTAACCATATTTGATGTGAAATGGTTCCTTTTGTCTTCTCATTGTTTCGTTATCAATTATATCATCATGTATGATGGATTCCATATGCAAAAATTCAACAGCACATGCTGCTGCTAATGCATTATCATCAATTTTTCCAACACTTTCGGCAGCTAATGAAAGTATGATGGGTCTGATTCTTTTCCCTCCCTCTAGGGAATATTTTAAAGGCTCAATAAACTCTGATTCTGAATACAGATCTAGCTCTTTTTCCAAAGCTAAATTGATCTTATCTATATATTCTGAATATTTTTCTGATAATGGATTAATCTCTAAATTCTTTCTATCCAAAATAGTCTATCCAAAATTTTTTTCCATTACTAATTAAATCTTGGCGAAAATGTAAAAAAATGTCTGCTCCAGCCGGGATTTGAACCCGGGATCACTGCCTTGAAAGGGCAGTATGCTTGACCGGACTACACCACTGGAACTTAAAGTGAATCATTTAATTTTAAATAAAATCTTTTGGAACAACAAAGATTTTTTTATTGGCAAATAAGGCTATCTTTATGGATTTAATTAAAAAAATTGATCAAATGATTGAGGAGAGAAGTCTACTAAAACACCCTTTTTATCAGACTTGGTCTGATGGAAAATTAACCAAAGAAGCCCTTGCTGGATATTCTAAAGAGTATTTTCAACTAGTGAAACAGGTTCCTACATTTATGACTCCAATTATTGAACAATCACCTGATGAATTTGTTAAAGAATTAACAGAAAATCAACAAGAGGAATCAGAACATATTCGCCCATGGATTTCTTTTGCATCTGAATTAGGAATTTCTGAGAATGAATTGATGTCATATTCAGGTCTTCCTAAAACACAACAAGCTGTTTCTGATTTGAATGAGTTAATGTCTGATTTTGAAAGTGGTTCATGTGCAATGTATGCATTTGAAAAAGAAATTCCAAAAATCAGTCAAACAAAATTAGATGGTCTTGCACAATTTTATGGAATGACTAGTGAAGAGGCAACTGAATACTTTAAACTTCATACAGAAGCTGACATTAGACATGCTGCTTCATGGAGAAAAATAATTCAAAATTCATCAGCAAATGATAAATTAATTGAAGTTGCAGACAAATCAATTTCGGCTCAAAATCTATTGTTAGATAGTTGTTTTGAAAAATACTGCTAATCTGACAACATTTTATACCTCAATTAAAGTGAAAATTCTAGGGCCCGTAACTCAGCTTGGTAGAGTAACCGGCTCATAACCGGTGAGTCAAGGGATCGAAGCCCTTCGGGCCCATATTTTTCAATTAGTTTTTAATTTAACGTCAATCAAACTCTACTGGCTGCAATGAAGAATCAGAGTTATATCTGAATAATGATTGGAAGGCATTTGTCTGAGCTGCCCTATTTGTTATCAATTTGATTTTTAACTTTCTCTAAAATTTCTTTTTCAATTAGTTTTTCATTTACCAGAATCTCAGTAATTTGAAAAATATCTAAAATAGAATGTGTCTTAATATTTAATTCCTCTAATGCTTCATTTGCACCTTCTAATCTATTTACTATAACAAATACCTCATTCACTATGATTTTGGAATCTCTTAGTGATTGTATTGCATTAATCACTGAACCACCTGTAGTTGCTACATCATCAATCATGACAACTTTCATTCCATCAAAAATTTTTCCTTCAATTGATTTTGAAGTTCCATAGTCTTTTGGCTTACTTCTAACGTAGATCAGTGGTTTGACTGTCTCCAATGAGAGAGCTGATGCTATTACTAGTCCACCAGTTGGAACAGAAACAAATGAGTCAAATTTCTCCAAACCGATATTATCAACTATCATATTTTCAAGGTATTTCACCATTTTTCTAAATTCTTGGGGAAAGCTTGCAACTAATCGTAAATCAACATAATATGGGCTCTTTTTTCCACTCGCTAACGTAAAATCTCCAAACTTTATTATTTCATTTTTGAATAAGAATATCGCAAATTCTTTTGTAAATTCCATAATCAAGTTAACTACAGTGGATTTATTTTGGTTTGTATTATGTGTTAATTATGCCTGAAATTTGGTTGAATTACGGGATCACTGATGTTGTTTTAGATATACGTGCAGAAAATTTAGAAAATAAAATTGATTCTGATTCAAAAATCCTTGATGATTCTCAAATAAATGAAAAGTTGAATTCTATAGATTTTTCAAAACCTATGGAATTAGTGGTTTTGCATAATTCAAAATCTGTTCAAAAAATTATCTCTTCGATGTTTAACCTATGTGAACAAAAATCAAAACCTATACCAAAAATCCTAACTGAGAAAAAGATACTGAATCAAGTAAAATCACAATTACCTGAAGGTAGTTCGATTAATGAATTTGATAATTCACAGTTATCAAATACAAATCTTGTTTTTCTTGGAGAATTAGAATTTGATGGACTCTTTGGATATGAGACTGTTTCAACGAGATTGATAAAAAAATTTGGCTCTGATTCAATGTTGAATGCATATGCAAAAAGAATGGGTAATCTTCCGGTACCTGGACAATATCCTGAGAGTTTTAACGAATCTAAAAAATTCTGTAATAATTTTGATATCCAAGCAATTGATATAGTTGCAAATTCAAATGGGATAATTGATTTTCAAATTGGTCATCCCACTGAGACCACATCGATGACAAAAATTCTTGAATCCTCATCAATAAAAGACATTGAATCACAAAAAACTATGATTATCAGTACTGGAAAAGATGCCAGCAATGATACATTGAATAAATCCCTATCTTCTTTATGGAATTCTTCAAATTGTATTAGAAAAGATGGTTTGGCAATCTTAGTTGCAGAGTGTAAAAGTGGATTAGGATCAAACGCAATTCAAAAATTTGTTGAAGACCGACTAACAATTGAACAATTAAAAAATCCCACACAGTATGAGGATGGAATGGAAAATCTACTATATCTATCTGAGTTACAGAAAAATTTTCAGATAGGACTTGTTTCAATTTTACCTGAATTTTATTTGAAAAAATTGAATCTTATTCCATTGCAAGGAATAAAATATTCTTTAGATTATATTTTAAAAACGCAGGGTGTGAAACAGAAAGTTTCTGTTGTTACCGATGGGGCTAGGATGTTACTACGGTAAGAAGTTTGGTAAGAAACTTGATGGTAATGGTGCACAAAGAACTGCTAATCCAATAATTCCAATATATGCTAGTTTTCTATTTCTTGATAATGGAGAAATATCGTCCAGAGGCATCGCACTAGGATTTCTAGAACTCATTACAAGAATCAGAATTGCCATCAACCAATAATTTAACAAAACCAAAATTGCCATGCTGCCATATGTTGCATATCTATGAAGTTTAACACCAAGAATTGTTCTTGCCATATGTCCACCATCTAATTGCCATGCTGGTAAAAGATTCAAGAACGTGATAAGAAAACCAATCCATCCTGCAAACATGATGGGTGTCATTATGACTTCATTTGCACCTTCTCCTTTTCCAAACATTGCTAAACTGAGTGTCATGAATAGCGGTTCACCTTGATCCCATTCAACTAATTTTGCATTTGCAAATAACTCCGATGCCAGTTCTGGTTCTATAACTGGGGCAGTATATGCACCATAAATTGAAACAATTATGGCAATAACTAATCCTGCAATTGGTCCTGCAATTGCCACATCAAATAATATTTCTCGATTAATTGTTAGACCTCTAGATTGGATGAATGCACCAAATGTTGGAATTCCAATTACTGGTAATCCTGGAATGAAGAAAGGCCATGTTGTTTTCAATTTATGTGCCTTGGCAGCTATAATATGACCAAGTTCATGCACTCCTAAAATTCCTAATAATGATAACGTGTATACTGCAGCCATTTGTAATGGCTCACCAATATTGATGATTGAGTTGGTTCCAGATGTTCTATAATATCCATCAATCATTACAAAGGATACTACTATGACAAAAAGAATTCTAGGTGTCCATGATGATGCCATCCATTTTCTCTGAGAATTTTGAGTAAATTTTTGAATAATGACGTACTTTCTATCATACCTAGATTCTAATTTGCATACATACTGTGCGCCCTCCATATTTCTTGCTAGGGTTTCAAATTTATTTTTAAATTCAATATCGTCAAATTCAAATTCTAATGCAAATTCTTTCTTTTCAAAATTTTTTACATTAAAAATGGAATTTACTTCAAAAATTATTTCTTCTTCAGAAAAATCTTTCACAAAATTTAGTATGTTTTCTCTAATAAATGGTCTTTTGGTTTAAAATTAAATACTAAATCTATTTTTAATTCAATATGCAGGTTATTCTTAGACAATTAGGAGATTGTAATCTTAGAAGAGCAGAGCCATCTGATCTGATTTCTGTCATGGAAATTAATCTAAAAACACTACCTGAACATTATTCTGATTATTTCTATGAAAGTTTGTTAGCTGAACTTCCTGAGGCCTTTATTGTAGCTGAAATTTCAGGTAAATATGTTGGTTATATTATGTGTAAAACAGAGTATGGATTTTCAAATTTTAAAAAATTGGGTTTTGTAAAAAAAGGCCATGTTGTATCTGTAGCTGTTCTTGAAGAGTTTAGAAAAAGAGGAATTGGAAAAGCATTAGTTGAGGAATCAATCAATGGAGTTAAAATAAGAAATTGTGATGAATTTTATCTTGAAGTAAGATGTAGTAATATTGAAGCTGTAAGATTATACGAAAAACTTGGTTTTGTAATTAGACAGCAACTGAATGCATACTATCGTGATGGTGAAGATGCGTATCTCATGGCTATTGAATTGAATAGTTCAAACTAATAAATAACTCAAAAAAAATTTTTGCCCATGGACAAACGTAAGGGCATGGGAATTGCTATTTTCGTTATGTGTATAGGTGGCTTTTTTCTTTATGCGTACCTACTAATGCTCTCTGAATGGAGTCCAATAGTTCTACAATTATCTGTCTTGATGATTGCTGGAGGAATTTTGGGTGTTATTGCTTGGATTGGATATGTGATGGCAACTACAAAACCTTCACCTGCATCGATTACATCTGATGAATAGTTATTTTGATATTTTAACATCTACAACTGTTTGATAGAATCTTGGACCTACAGGTCTAACAATTTTCGAATTAAGAATTTCTGATTTTACTGGAGTTACTTTAAGATAATGTTCTTCTGTCAATTTTCCAGCATCACTTTTTTTATCAGCATGAATATGTGCATAATAATGAATTATTCCTCCATCTTTTGTAGATTTTATCGCATCGTCTAAAAACTCATCAGACCTCTCTGGCAGTAACATCAATGTTCTATCTGCTAAATCAATTAATTGCTCATTAACAATTTTTGAGGAATCACCATTAATAGAAATTACATTCCCTTTCAATTTATTTAATTCAATATTTCTTTCACAAAGAGAGGATGCTGTTGGATTAATATCTAGACTATATACAGTACATTTCTTTTTTTTAGCAGCAGTAATTGAAAACATTCCTACTCCTGCAAACATATTGTTAATTATTTCTCCATCTTTGATTAAACCTGCAATTCTTTCTCTTTCTGTAGATAATCTGGGTGAAAAAAATGCATTTTCAACATCAACTAAAAACTTGCAACCAAATTCTTTGTAAGTTGTAACTGTGTTATCTTCTCCAGCTAAAATTTCCAAATTTCTTGTTCTAAAATCCCCATTCACTGGAGATGACTGATAAAAAACACTCCTTGCAATTTTTACCTCATCAAGCAATGTCTGACCAATCAATTTTTTTTTGGATATTAATGAATCAGGAATTCTTACTATGATTATATCTCCAATCTGATCAAATGCTGAAATCAATTCTTCACTTTCTTCTAATGTTAGCACTGATTCTAGTGCTTTTTTTAACATTCGTGTCAATGTTTATAGTAAAAATTTCCAGATGTTTTTTGATCTTTATCCAACCTACTTTCTAATTTGTTCACTCTTGGCCTAAGACTCTTTTCATCTCTTCTAAATGACATGTCTAATGATTTTAGGAATCTGTTCATTGCTTGAGATTTCTCTAATGGTGATGTAGCTTTCCCATGTAAACCTGATTCTCCTTCAAAAATTACCATTGTATCTGAAACTAAATCCATTAACTGTAAATCATGATCAATAATTATTGCAGATTTTCCAAATGAGCGAACAAATTTTTGCAAGAATTTTGCTACTGCTATTCTATCTTCAACATCTAAAAATGCAGATGGTTCATCTAAAGCATACACATCAACTTTTTGTAAAAGACATGAAGCAACTGCAACCTTTTGTAACTCTCCTCCAGACAAATTTTTGATGGATTTGTTGTATAATTTTTTAATTTTTAAGGGATCCAAAATTTGTTCTTCTTCCATACTGCCCTCAATGTCATTTCCATTAGCTTTGTCTAGCACAGAAATTACTTCTACATCATAATCATTTTGAAGATATTGTGGTTTGTATGCAATTTTTATTTTTTTATCTATTTCTCCAGAGTCTGGTTTTTCTACACCTGCAATCATTTTCATCATCGTAGTTTTACCAAGTGCATTTGCACCCATTATTCCTAAAACTTCACCTTTTCTGACTTGTCCTGAGTCTATTGAGACTGTAAAATTGGAAAATTTCTTTTCTAATTTTGGATATTTGATTACTTCGCTACCCTCTTGAAAGATTTCTGTTGATGATGAAGAGACATCAAATGAAAATTTCTTATCTCTAAATCTAACATTTTCAGTTGGAAGATAGCCATCAAGAAATACATTGATGCCAACTTTAGTAGATAGAATATTTGATACAATACCATATGCTGATGGTTCACCATATAGTACTTCTATGTAGTCACTTAGAAAATCAAGTAAAGTCAAATCATGTTCAACAACCATCACACTCTTTCCGATCTTTGCTAAACTTTGAATAACTCTGGCAACTCCAGTTCTTTGGAACACATCATTGTAAGACGATGGTTCATCAAAGAAATAAAATTCTGCATCTTTAGAAGCTGCTACCGCTACTGCAATTCTTTGTAATTCCCCACCGCTTAATTCATTTAAATCATGTTCAAGTGAATTTTCCAATCCCAATTCTTTAATTAATTCTCTTGAAACTCCTCTTTCATCGTATTTTTCAATTAATTCTTTTCCTGTTCCCCTAAATGCTTGTGCCACATGATGAACTTGTTGTGGTTTTATTGAAGCTCTAATTTGCTTTTGTTCAATTTTTTCAAAATGTTGTTTTAATTCTGTACCGCTATAATATTTGAAAATTTCATCCCACTCTGGTGGTTCTTCATATTTTCCTAAATTAGGTTTTAAATTTCCAGATAATATATTGACAACTGTACTTTTTCCCATTCCATTTCTTCCTAACAATCCGACGACCTCGCCCTTTTTGGGAGTAGGTAATTTGTACAGTCTAAACGAATTTGGTCCATACTGATGAATTTTATCAACTGCAATTTCACTTGCCAAATTCACAATTGTAATTGCATCAAACGGACAAACTTTAACACAAATTCCACAACCATTGCAAATATTCTCGTCAATCTGAGCTTTCTTTGTTTCCTCGTTAATTACAATACAATCTGCACCTGATTTATTGACTGGACAATATTTGATACATTCTAAACCACATTTTCTGGGTTGGCATAACTCATGGTCCAATACGGCAACTCGGTGAGTCATAGGTAATCGAATGTTTTCTTTGTTTTATACCTATTTTGAACTATGTCGTGATTGCCGTTAGGTTAATAATTGAGAATATTGGGATATTTTTTAAGCCGGCCATAGCGTTAGGGTGCGACCCAATCCCTTTCCGAACTTGGAAGTCAAACCTGACGTCGCTGTTGTGGTACTAAGATGCGAGAGCTCTTGGGAATCAACGGTGCTGGCATTTTTCAATTAATTTTTTATTAAGTAATCTATGAGTATTTTTGAAAATAAATGCAAAAATGTAGTATTTGTGGAGAAAATTGTGATAATGACATTCGTTTGTTAAATCATATGATGGAAAAACATGGTTGGAGAAATCCTAATGTCGGAACTCCTGATAGGAATAGCCGCGGTTACTAATTTTTTAATTTCTGTAAATAATCTAAAACTAGTCTAACTCCAAAACCTGTTGCACCTTTTGGATTATATGATTTCTCTTTTGTGGCGATTTGAGTCCAAGCTACTCCTGCAATATCCAAATGCAACCATGGTGTTTTTTCAACTGCATTTTTTAAGAATGCTGCCGCAGTTATGGTTCCTGCCGCCCTTCCTATCCCAACATTTTTCATATCTGCCACATCTGAATTTATCATATCCATATAGTCTTGATTTAGTGGTAACTCCCAGATTTGTTCTGATGTAGTTTTTGATGATTCAATCATTTTTTTTGTTAAATCTTCATTATTGGAAATCACTGCTGCAACATTTGTTCCCAATGCAATAATACATGCTCCAGTCAATGTTGCAAAATCAATTATTGCTTTTGGGGAATAATGTTTTTCACCATAGGCTATTGCATCAGCTAAAATTAATCTTCCTTCAGCATCCGTATTCAAAATTTCTGCAGTTTTTCCATTGTATAATTTGATTATGTCTCCCGGTCTATATGATTCTCCACCTGGCATATTTTCAACAGATGGAACTATTCCGATTACATTAATTGGTAACTTTAACTCTGAAACTGCTTTCATAATACCTAATACTGTACATCCACCACACTTGTCAAATTTCATTTCATCCATTTTATCTCCAGGTTTTAATGAAATACCTCCTGTATCGAAAGTTACTGCTTTCCCAACTAAAACAATAGGTTTGTCTTTTTTGGAACCTTTCAAATGTTCCATGATTATCAATCTTGGTTCATTTTTACTTCCTTGACCAACTGCTGTAATTCCACCAAAACCTTTCTGCTTAAGTTCACTTTTCTTGAAAATTTTACATTTCATTTTATTTTTTGAAATATTTGAAGCAAATTTTGCTAATGTTTCTGGAACACACTCATTGGGTGGTAAATTAGATATGTCTTTAGCAAAAATGACACCTTCTGAGATAATCTCTGCCTGATGAATTTTCTCAATATTTTTTTTGTTTTTTGGGGCAATAATTGTTAAATTAATCCGTGAGGTTTCTTTTTTTGATTTAAATTTGTCAAACTTGTATGATGAAATTTTTACACCTTCGACAATTTTTGAAATTGATTCATTAGGATAATTTGAAGGATGCTGAATAGAAAAATTTTCTAGTTTAAGGTCTTTTGCTTTAATAGCAATTCTTCCAGAAACCTCTCTAAAAATTTCATCTGATAAATTTTCCTTTTTTCCTATACCGGCTATTAAAATTCTCTGAATTAGACTTTTTTCTGATATGTTAACCAAAGAAATTTTTCCTAATTTCCCACCATTATCTTTAACAGCTTGACTAACAGCATTTGAAATTTCTAAATTAAATTTTTGATTTGAATTAATTTTTATTGAATTTTCCTCTAAAAAGAAACATAACATCTCTGTTTTTTTATAAGATTCTTCAATTGTAATATTCATGATAATAATTTTTCTTAATTACATATTTAGATTTCTAAGTTAATCTAAATTTTTATAATTTTACTATTTGTCAAAAGACTGGTAGATCTTACAAAAACAGCTTTCACTGTTTTACATTCTTGATTACAAAAATCATCTATTTGGAAATTCTCAGTTTGTTTTTTCCTTCTTGAAAAAATTATTTTTATTAATGGTAAAAGTCCTGCTCTTCCTCCATATGCAGTTTTTTTGTCAATCAACCAGAACATTTCCAATGCTGAATTATCTAATTTTTTTCTAATTTCTTCACCTTGTGGCGTATAATGACCTATCATCGTAAATTTTCCTCTTCCAAAATAATTTACAATTTTGGCAAATTTTATGCAAAGGTAACACTGATTATCAAAAACAACAATTGGAAAAAAATTAGTTATATCCATATTTTATGTAACTTAATTCAACCTAAATATCTTAAATTGAAAAATGTTAATTTTCTCTATGGTTTGGATAGCACTCTCTGCAATACACCGGTCTGCCTTCTTTAGGCTGAAATGGTACTTGGCATTCATTTCCACAGTCTCCACATGTTGCATCATGCATCTCTCGTGGTCTTGAACTTCTTCCACCAAATCTGCCACCGCCAAATCTTGGTCTACCAAAGCCACCGCTACCGCCAAATCTGTCTGAACGTCTAGCTGGTTTGTGGTTTGGATAGCACTCTCTGCAATACACCGGTCTGCCTTCTTTAGGCTCAAATGGTACTTGGCATTCATTTCCACAGTCTCCACATGTTGTAGTGTGCATTTCTCTATCTGTATCAAATGACATTTTGTTCTAATCTCGCTTATCTATGGTGTAATTAAACTATTGTAAATCATCAAAAACATTACTTCTGAATCCTTCATTTTTTCAGAATTTCCAAGTAGATTTTTATTAAATTTATGAGATGTTTACAAAGTGGGACTAAATTATTATCAAATTAAAAAAAACATTCTAAAATCAAGAAAATTAGTAATTCGTTCTACAAATTTAGCTGGTTCAGGACATCCAGGAGGTTCTTTCTCTATGGCAGAAATTCTTGGGTGTTTATTTTATAATCATCTTAGATATGATCCAAAAAATCCACAATGGGATGAACGTGATCGTTTAGTTTTATCAAAAGGACATGCATCACCAGGATTATTTTCAAACATGGCTGTAGCAGGTTATTTTCCAGAAACTGAATTAGATACATTGAGAAAATTTGGTAGTAAACTTCAAGGTCATCCAGATCTAAAATGCCCTGGAGTGGAATTTTGTGGTGGTTCTTTAGGTACTGGATTATCATATTCAATTGGGATTGCACTATCTGCAAAAATTGATTCAAAAAATTTTCATGTTTACACAATTATTGGGGATGGGGAATCTGATGAAGGTCAAATTTGGGAAGCTGCAATGACTGCATCAAAATACAAGGTTGATAATTTGACTGTATTTTTAGACCGAAATTTCATTCAACAAGACTCTTACACTGAAAAGATAATGCCTCTTGATAAAAAATTAGATTCTGAAAACCTTTCAGAGATGTGGAAAGATGCATCAAGATGGAAAACAGGAGATAAATGGAGATCATTTGGATGGAATGTTTTAGAAATCGATGGTCACCGAATTGAACAAATCGATGCAGCGATAAGAAAGGCAAATAATACAAAAGGAGTTCCAACCATAATTATTTCTAGAACTATCAAAGGTAAATCTGTAGAACATATGGAAGATAACCCTGCATGGCATGGAAAAGCACCTGATACTGATATTGTTCCAATTATTTTTGATGAATTAAATTCACAATTCATGATTTCTCCATCCATAATTGCAGGAGATATGTCCAATTTAGAGAATGAAATCAAGCGTTGTGTAAATGGAAGAGCTGATTACATTCATCTTGATGTTATGGATGGACAATTTGTTCCAAACAAAACTTTTGATTTCAATAAAATTAAAGAACTCCGACCATTAACAATAATTCCGTTTGATACACATCTTATGATTAATGAACCTCAAAAATATTTACAAAATTACATTGATGCCGGAAGTGACATGATTACTGTTCATGCAGAGGTTACTAACGCTTCAAGTTTTGGAGAGATTCATGATACTCTAAAACAAAATCAGATTGGCGTAGGTTTTGCTATAAATCCTGATACTGAGTTACCTGAATGGTTTATCCCATTTATTCCATCAATTGATCAATTGATTGTAATGTCTGTTGTTCCTGGAAAATCAGGTCAACAATATATTGAATCTACTCATGAAAAAATGTCCCGACTAAATGTAATTTTAGAGCAAAATAATTTTTCGGGTTACATTGAAGCTGATGGCGGTGTAAATCTTCAAAATATTGGTTCAATTTTCAATGATGGGGCTAGAGCCTTTGTTGGTGGTGGGGCAATAATTGGTCAGGATGATGTTCGTGCAGCCATTAGAGATTTTAGAAATGAAATTTTAATTTCTAGACGTGGTGCTTTACTTGATAAGGCTCATAAATTGGGTGGTCAGGATTTAGTAAAAAAATGGATTAATCTACATGTGATTGGAGAAAAACAAAAAGAAATTCAAAAAATCGCAATGGAGCGTGGATATCTTTGAATGAACCAGTATTTACTGATATGAGATCTGAATATTCTAAATCACTAATCAGAATTGGACATGAAAATCCCAATGTTGTAGTTCTGGGAGCCGATACAACTGATTCTTTAAAGACCTCTGGTTTTGGAAAAGAGTTTCCTAATAGATTCTTTAATGTTGGAATTGCTGAAGCCAATTTAGTTACAATCTCTGCAGGATTAGCTATTTCAGGAAAAATACCATTTGCAAGTACTTATGCAATTTTTCTGCCCGGTAGAGCAGTTGATCAAATTAGAAATAATATTGCATATCCATCACCCAATGGAAATAAGGGACTAAATGTAAAGTTAGTAGTTTCGCATGGTGGATTATCTGTCGGTCCTGATGGAGGTTCGCATCAACAAATTGAAGATATTGCAATAATGAGAGTAATTCCAAATTTTCATGTTTTCATTCCATCAGATACGGTTTCAGTTTCAAAATTAACTGATTTAATGGCTTCCAATTATGGTCCATATTATATGAGAATGGCTAGATCAGCTACTCCATTAGTTCACGAAACATCTCAAGAATTCAAAGAGGGACAAGGAATTACTTTACGAGATGGAAATGATTGCACCATTGTCTCTTGTGGAATAACTGTGAGGATGGCTTTAGAAGCTGCAGAACAATTACAAAATGAAGGAATCTCTTGTAGAGTAATTGATATGTTTTCTATCAAGCCTATAGATAATGAAATTCTTGAAAAAGCTGCAAGAGAAACTGGATGTATTGTGACTACTGAAGAACATAACATCATAGGTGGTTTAGGTTCAGCTGTGGCTGAATCTGTTTCGGAATCTTATGCTGTTCCAGTTAAAAGAATTGGTGCTCAAGATATGTTTGGTGAATCTGCACGCGATAATGAAATTCCTCTATTACTTGAAAAACATGGTATAACATCATTTAATATAGTAAAACAAGTTAAGGATATTCGAGGTAAAAAAATTTGAAAATTTTTCTAGATACCGCTAATTTAGAATCTATAAAAAAATTCAATGATATGGGTTTACTTGATGGAATCACAACTAATCCATCATTAATGTCAAAAGAAGGCGGTGACCCAAAATCTGCAATGAAAGAAATTACAAAAATTATCAAAGGTGATGTGAGTCTCGAAGTTGTCAGTACGGATTTTTCTGGAATGATTGAAGAAGGAAAAAGATTAAGAGAATTTGGAAGTAATGTTGTAGTTAAAGTTCCAATGACTCCTGACGGTCTTAAAGCTTGTAAATCTTTATCATCTGAAGGAATTCCTGTAAATGTCACTCTAGTATTTTCATCTAATCAAGCTCTTCTTGCAGCCAAATCGGGTGCAAAATATGTCAGTCCATTTATTGGAAGATTAGACGATATTGGACAAGACGGAATGAACCTCATTCGAGAAATTAAAGAGATTTTTTCAAATTATGATTTTGGAACTCAAATTCTAGTTGCAAGTGTTCGTCATCCAATGCATGTGGTAGATGCAGCAAAAATTGGAGCAGATGTTGTCACATTACCTCCAGGAGTTTTGGATAAAATGTTGGGTCATCCTTTAACAACAATTGGACTAGATAACTTCCTAAATGATTGGGAGAAACTAAAATCCTCAAATCCCGATTCAAAAATATAAAAATTATAAAAATGAGTTCAGGCTCTTTTAAGAACCCTTATTGGAACTTTTTCTAGAACCTGTTCCTCTACCGGTAATTCTTGTTTTTCCTTCTGTAGAAGGTCTACTTTTTGGTTCAGGAATATCTTTTAGTCTTCTAGAACCTGTTCCTCTACCAGTGTGAACCATGGTATTTCCTGCAGCTTCTTTTCTTGCTGCTTGAATCTTTCTGTATTCGTCACCAGACCATTTTGCTGGATTATCATCCACTTCCATAGTACCGGTTCCCCTACCAGTTCTAATTCTAATTTTACCCATAAACTAGGTTGTATCTTCTCATATTTATCTAAGCTGATTAATATGTGAAAAAGTTGAAAAAATTTTCAATTTGTATTTTCTAATTATTGATCCATCCGTGTCTCTTAAAATAGGCAAACATCATGATTGCAGAAATTGAGGAAGCTATAATCACAATTATGAACGTAGTAAATGGACCTAATATTGATGCTGAATTATCAATTCCTCCTGGCAGTTCAACATTCATTCCATAAAAAGTTCCAATAACTGTTGCAGGAATTGCTAGTGTAAATATGATAGTTAAAACAGCCAGCACCTTGTTGGTTTTTTCCGTACTAAGTACAAAATCTGTATCTTTGTAGATTTCCATTGTCTCTCTTGATTCCTCAAGTGTTTCAATCACTTTATCAATGTGATCAATTACATCATCAAAATATAGTGATATTTCACCATCATCTTCACTAGAAAATCTCTGAACATTTTTTGTTATTTCGGCAACAAATTTCTTTAGAGGATTTGCGATTCTTCTTAATCTATTAATCTCTCTTCTTAACAAAGCAATACTTCTGGCAACTGGTTTAGTTTCATCAAAAACTCTATCCTCAATTTCATCTAAATTGGCAATGATTTTCCTTGAAATATGTTGAAGATCATCAACTAGAACATCAATGATCTCATGAAGCAACAGTACAGATGATCTTTTTAAAATTCTATTTCGTCTTTGAATATCTGATTCTGACTTGCAGATATCAACTAAATCCACTAGTGGTTTTAGATCTCCTTGATGAACTGTTACTAGGAAATCCTTACCAACAAAAATTGATAATTGACTATTTTTTGAAATTCCAACTTTTTGTGAAAGAGGTGGAAATTGTAAAATTACAAAGAAATGATTATCATAACTATCAAGTTTAGGAAGTTCAAATTTTGTTAAACAGTCTTCAATATTCAATTCATTAAAATTGTACTTTTCTGCTAGTTTTTCTACATCACTCCTATCTGGATTTTGTAAATCTATCCAAACAAATTTTTCAGCATTAATTGTCTCAATCTTATTTTCAACAGCAATCTCGACATTTTTTCTATTTGAACGTAATCTATTTGGAATTAATGCTCTTTTCATGTCGAAATGTGGACATTTGCAACAAATTTAAAGCGATCGATAATTGAAAGATTTTTTCAAAAATTTTCTATTTGTATGGTAACAGGTACATTGCACCGTAGTAAATTATGCCTATCGATGCAGCCATGGCAATCCACCATAATCTCATATTTTCAAAAACTTGTTGGTAAGTAATAAATCTACAGTTGGAATTTTTTAATAAAAATCAAAGATTATTAGCGGAACTTTTCATTAATTTTTTGTGGCCCTCGTAGTACAGTGGTTAGTATAGAGGATTGTGGATCCTCGGACAGGAGTTCGATTCCCCTCGAGGGCCTACATTTTATTTTATTAATTTTTTTTATTAAAAAATTCCAAATTTACTGGATTCCATTTCTTCTTTTAGAGCTAGTTTGAATCTAGGCGATTTTCCTTCCAGGTTTTTTGTTAACCAAGAAATGAATTTTTTTTCCATATTTTTTCCCTTTAATTTATCAAAATCTGGACCTAGCATTTCTGCTAATTTTTGAATTAGTGTTTTATTCACACTAAGAACAAAAAAATGCCATCCGAATGCAAATTCAGAATCTGTCATAACAAAATCTTCTTCACTATGAACCATCTCTTCAAGTAAAGATAGTTGTTTTGTAAGAGCTTTGGATGTTTTATCATAATCTATAGCAGAAACATTAAGGTGTAATCTTTCTTCCATAAGAAATTAACTAGTTTATAAAATAAAAGGCTTACAGTTAATCATTTAACAATGGTTCAAAATCAATATCAAAATTCATTTTCATTAATTTAATGTATGTACTAATTGATTCCGGAATTCCTTCTCCACATGTTACACCCAATTTTTTTGCATTAATCCAAATTGTCAAAGTTTGAATAATTGTTAAAAATCTATCATTTTTTACCTCTGGCGTTCCTAAAGCCTTGGTATATCTTTCAGCAAACTCCCATGCTGTAACAAAATCCACACATTTAACTTTAAAAATTGATAATAACTGTTCCTGAATATTATTGGCCTTTTTGAAAGGTATTGTATTGATGATGTAGGGGAAATCTACTTTTTCTGGAATCGTTTCTGGAAGTGGTCCCCATATTGTAATGATCCTTGTTCCCTCCTTTAGATTGGAAAATTTCACTTTCATTTTTTTTATTACTTGTTCATCAGTAAACCAAAACAAAATCACCGTTGCATCAGAAATATCTGCATCTAAGATATCTTGATGAATAAATTCTGTAACAATATTTTCTTGAGATGCTTCTTTTTCTGCCAAATTAATTTTTTTTACGTTGTAATCTATTCCAATAGATTTTTTTACGTTGTAATCTCTTTTTGCAATTTTAACTCCTAATCCATCACCACTACCCAAATGATAAAAAATATCACTGGGTTTCAAATTAACTAAATTAAAGATTGTTCTATATGATTTTTCTGAGAGATTGGCATCCTCTCCATCTAAAATATTTCTGGGAAGTTTTTGTAAATATTCATCAATATTCAAAATATCTCAATCTTTATTCTCTAATACTTTCAAGTTTTGAAACTGCTTGCCATAATTGTGTTCTGACATAAGATGGTAAATTTGGATCTTGTGTTACGTCGTCAAGTAAACTAATTGTATTAGCTGCTCTGACAGATAAAGAATATTCTTCATCATTCAAATCATTTATCAAATCACTAATTGATTTTTTAATAGTTTTTGGAGTAGAGTTACTAGATACAATTTGATTAAGAGTATCTAGTGCTTCCTTCAATGATTCTTTATTTTGTTTTTCATCAGCCATATTAATCACTTAACTTATACAGGTATATAGTTACATCTCCACAAAAATATTTTCTGATTCAATAGAAATCTTGTATGAAGTTAAATCTCTTAATTTTACCGGAAATTTTAACATTTTTCCAGTTTTACAATCAAATTCTGCTGCATGCCAACCACATGTAATTTTACATTCATCAAGTTTACCTTCTGATAGACTTGCTCCTGAATGAGTACATGAATCATCAGTTGCAAAAAACTCTCCATCAATATTTGCAACTAGAATATCTCGACCATCAATTGTTACTTTGATCATCTTTCCAGGAGGAATTTCTGATACTTTGGCTGCTATGATCTTTCCCATGTTAATTTTTATTGTCTATTCCTTAAAATTTTAACTTATGCAAATAAGATTTGCAAAATTGTCTGACAAAGCTCGTGTCTTAGACTTTTGTAAGAATACATTTCCTTGGGGTGATTATATTGAACAAGTTTGGAATTTTTGGTATAAAGAGGGCTATTTACTAATCTTTGAAAGAATTAACCCCGTCGGATTAATTCATGCCTATTTTTACAATTCACTAGTATGGATTGAGGGAATTAGAGTTGATAAAAATTTCAGACACCAAAAAATTGCTACTCATTTAATCTCAAAGATTGAAAAAATCTCCAAACGAAATAGTGTCAAATTCTCTTACATGCTAATTGATGTTCAAAATATGCCCTCCATGAATCTAGTCAAATCACTAGGATACAAAATTAACTGTCAATGGAATTTTTATACATTAGAACCCAAACAAAATTCAAATTTTAAAATAAATTTTATTGATCACTTGAACAAATCACAATTTCCATTTTACATTGATTCATGGAGATGGTTTCCACTAACTAACAAAATCATATTAGAACTAAATAAAAAAAATCAAATTGTTGAATCTAAAATTGGAAATAATCTCTCAATTGGAATTATAACTCATTCTAAACACTTTGAAAAAACAATTCTAGTTACCATTTATGGCTCTGATAAAATTTGTACAGATAACATTTTATCTTACATTCAAAATTATGCATCTGAAAATCATATTGAACGAATACAAGTTCTCAGTCCAGAAAAATTGTTATCTGAAAAGGAACTAGATTTGAAATTAGAATTTAATCATATGAAGAAAAAATTATTCTGATTTTGTAAATTTAATAATATTTTCTAATTTACCCAATCCTTCAATTTCCATTTCTATTACATCACCATCTTTCAAGTAAACTGCATTAGGTTTGTTTAACATAACTCCTGCAGGTGTACCCGTTGATATGATGTCCCCTTTTTCTAAAGTCATAACCTTTGAAATTTTTGATATGATTTGTGGAATTTTAATAAACATGTTATCTGTGTTGGAATTTTGTCTATAATCTCCATTTACCTTTGTAGTGAGTTTAAGATTTTGTGGGTTCATAATTTCATCTTTGGTGGTAATCCATGGTCCACATGGGGCAAATGTATCAAAACCCTTACCTCTGGTGAATTGTTTATCTTTATTTTGAATATCTCTTGCTGAAACATCATTCATTATCATATATCCAAAAATTGCATCCATAGCTTCTTCTGGTTTCACATTTTTGCAATCTTTACCAATTATTAACGCCAATTCAACTTCGTAGTCTAATTGAGTAACAAAATCCGGGCATTTGATTTCACCTTTAGTGTGATTTAAAGCGGTTCTCGGTTTAATTACTAATGCTGGATCTTCAGGTGCAGTTAATCCCTGTTCTTTTGCATGATCAACATAATTGAATGCTAGACATATGATTTTGTTTGGGTTTGGAATAGGTGCAAGTAATTTGAAATTTGATAATTCCTCTTCATATGGAAGTTTTTCAATTTTATCTTTTATCTCATCATACCATCCATCAAATAGAAAATCTTTGATATTGTATGGGATTGGGACTCCAGTGAGATATGTAATCTCATCTTTTGTTGAAATCTTGTTATCTTTTACAAATCCATATGTCTCATTATTTCCTTTTATTATTCGTGCAATTTTCATAAAATATCACTTGTGTGTAAATATTGCTTGGGTTTGAGCGTCTTTTCTACAGTAACCAAATCTAACAAATTGAATCATATCTCCATCCTTTAATTCCAAATAATATGGCTCTGTATAAACGTCAATTTCTTTCAAACTGTCTTCATTAAATTCTTCATTTTCATTGAAAAGAATATCTGGAATTATCATTTTGATTTTATGTGCATTTTGTATTGGTACCCACTGAATTTTTGGAATTTCAGATTGGTCCTCATCTCCAATATATTCTGCAATAACTTCTGAATTATTTTCAATAATTGAAATATTTCCTATTCCTAATAGCCTTAATTTTGTACCAATTGGATTTTCTTTCAGATCATCGCTTGAAATGTAAAAATTTTCGTCAATTTCTATAGTTCTTTTTCCCATGTCGATTACTGGATGATTAGAAATTTCTACAGATTTTTTTGTTAGATTTTTGATTACTAATTTTTTAGGATTTGCAACCATGAATAATCGTATGCTTTCTGAATCTACAATTTTTCTATTGAAAGCTTCAAGTGAATCAAATGGTGCAAGTGTATTGGCTTTAGTTAATCCTAAAGACATAATGAATTTTCTAATAGCTTCTGGTCTGATACCTCTTCTTCTCAATGCTTCCAATGTTGGCAATCTTGGATCATCATACCATGAAACCTTACCTTCCTCAATGAGGGGTTTGATTATTCTTTTTGATATTGGCATTCCCTTAAATTCTAGTCGTGAAAAAAATCCCTGGTCGGGTTTTCTCATTTTTAATGCATCTAACAATGCATCAATTAATTCTCTTCTTAATTCAAATTCTTTTGAACGAAATGCATGTGTTACTCCATCAATACTATCTTCAATTGCAACCGCGAAATCATAACTAGGCCAAATTCTATATTTATCGCCTTGAGTGTAGTGTTTTTCTTCAATTATTCTTAGCAATACTGGATCTCGCATAACTGCATTATCATCTTCCATATTTCCTCTAAATCGTACAATAGCTTCTCCTGGTTTGAATTTCTCCCTCATTTTTTCCCAATTTTTTTGATTATCTTTGATATCTTTTTTACTACATTTACAAGCAATTCTTTCTCTTCGATTTTTACTAATGTCTTCTCTCTTACATGTACAGATGTAAGCTCTATCAGAATCAATCAATTCAATTGCTTTTTCATAAAAAATTTTCATATCGTCTGATGTACTTTTAACTTGATCAAATTTTATTCCTAACCATTCTAGGCCCACTTTTATTGCTGCATGATACTCCATTCTTTCAGCTTCCGGATTGGTATCGTCCATTCTAAGAATGAATTTACCTCCATACATCTTGGCATATTCTGAATTAATTATTGCAGCTTTTGCATGTCCAATATGTGGATAACCATTTGGTTCAGGTGGAAATCGTGTTACTACTTTTCCTTGAATGGCATTCTTTAATTCTGGAAGTCCTTCACGTTCCTCAATTTTTTCTTTGGGGATTAAAATTTCTGGAAATTCATTTTCTATCTCTTTTTTTTGTAATTCTGAATCTAATCCATTAACACTGTCCACTATTTCTGTAATTATTGGTGAAATGTCTTTAATCTGATTTCTTAACTCTGCTTTAACTCCTAAAATTTTACCTAGAATTATTTTATCCCTGGTCTGGCCTCCATGCTCATATGCATTTTGTAATGCCATTTTTCTAATTTCTTTTCTTAAATTTTCATCCATGATGACTCGTAATTATTAGACACTTCTTTTGACAACAAACTCTAGTAATGATAAGAGTTCATTTTTTGCTTTTCCAGAATATGTGAATAATGATTTTTCTGCTTTTGAGGCATATGCTAGAGCTTGTGTTCTAACCTTATCTTCAATTCCTAATTTACGTATAATATTTACAGCTTCTTCTAGTTCATTTTTAGTAATTTTTGGATTTCCAAAAGCTTTCAGTATTATTTTCCTATCCTTTCCAGTTGATTGACTAATTGCCATTAAAATTGGAAGTGATTTTTTACCTTCTCTTAAATCATTACCTACTGGTTTTTTAGTAATTTTTGGATCTCCCATAACTCCGATTAAATCATCAGTAATTTGAAATGCAATTCCCAGGTTTTTCCCAAATTCAGATAAATTCTTTACATCTTTTGCAGATTTCTTGGCAGAAATCGCACCCATTGCACATGAAACATCAAACAGAGCAGCAGTCTTTTTTCCTATCATTGTAATGTATTCTCTTTTTGTTGGGATTCTCTTTTCTTCTGCCATTTTGATGTCTAATAATTGACCTTCACAAACTTCAACACATGCTTTGGATAATCTAGAAACTAACTCAGATATTTCTTTTGGAGGTAAATTTGAATTTGAAATAATTTGAAAAGCCTTTGAAAATAATACGTCTCCAGCTAAAATTGCAATCGGCATACCAAATTTCTTGTGTACAGTTGGTACTCCATGTCTCATTTCATCATTGTCCATAATGTCATCATGTACTAAAGTAAAATTATGCACCATTTCTACTGCACTTGCAGGATACATTGCATTAGATGCATTTCCACCTAGAATCTCACAACTTTTCATCACCATAAATGGTCTGAGTCTTTTACCTCCATTTACGATTAGGTGACCTGCAGCATCATAAAGTTTCTTGGGATTGCCCTTCAATTTTGAATTAAGAAATTTATTTACTTTATTGGCATTTTTTTCCATTGTTTTAGATTGTTTCATTAACTAACCTCCATTGATTATCGGGAAGATGTTTTGAAATTGCTTCTAGAAGATTTTCTTTCATCTCATCATTAATCCAACTAAATAATGTTTTTTGATATTTTTCTAAAGTTTCTTTTTTAGATTTATCTAACAATACTAGTGCAATCAACATCCATGGACAAAAAATCTCTGGAGTATTTTTCATTTCTTCTTGTAATTTCTTTGATGAAATCCACTTTATTTCATCAATCTCACCTTCAATTTTTTTGACCTCAGTTGTATGATCAATAATGCCCATCAAAGTTCCGCAAACTTCATTTTCAGAACCGATGTCCTTGTATGACACGTGATATTCAAATTTGTTAAGATAATCTACTTTGCTTTCTATGCCAAGTTCTTCTGGCATTCTTCTTTCTGCTGATGAAACATATGTCTCTGATTCTCTTGGGTGGCTTGCAAATGTACCGTCCCAATCTCCTGGCCAAAGCATTTTTTCTTTAGCCCTTTTTGTGAGCATTAAATTTCCATCATTGTCAAAAATTAGTGCTGTAAATGCTCTGTGTAATTTTCCATTGGGAAGATGACATTTCACTTTTTCTTCTCTACCAATTGGTTTGTCATTTGAATCAACTAAAATTACAAATTCTTCAACCATTTTTTTTACCTCTAAACAACGTGCCTTGAAACTCCCTATTTTTAACCGCTTTCACAATTCTTTCTGGTTTATTCCCGTTTACAAAAAACACATTGACTCCGAAATTTGAAATTTTCTTAGCTTCTTCTACTTTTCTTGTCATACCTCCAGTCACATCCATTTTATTTTCTGAAATTTTCACTTTTTGATTGTCTATGACTTTGATTAATTTTTTTGACTTGAGATCTGAATACAATCCATCCTCATTTAATGCAAAAATACATAATCTTGGTTTCAAGATTTTTGCGAGATGTGTCATTATTTTGTCTCCTGATAAAATGTATGTTTTATTAGATCCAAACCATAATGCATCACCATAAGTAACTGGTGTTAATTCAGACTGTGCAATTTTCTTAATCTCTTTAATTTTTTTAATAATTGGTTTATTACCCATCATAAAATCCGTCGGTGGTAAACAATATGGATTCAGTTTATTAGACTGAAATGAATTTAAAATTAATTTATTCAAATCTATCATCGAGTTTTTTACAATTGAAACACCATTTGCATCATATTTTTTTTCTTTTGTGTGCATATCGTATTTTACGGACCAATAGTGTCCATAAGAGCCTCCACCATGAACAACAATAATTGGTTCAGATATTTTTCTTAAATTTTTAGATATTTTTTCAATTGTTGTTTTTCTTGGGGATAGGGGTTTTTCCTTGTTTGTGATTATTGAACCACCCAATTTAATTAATATCATAATTTTTTGCGTTATGTTTTAGTTATAAAGTGTTGAGCCCTTTAGATTCAATCTTTACTGGAAAACATTCGTAATTATTTTCTTTAAATTCTTGAATAATTTGTTTTTCATTTGCTTTATCGATTATGGAATATATGCAACCTCCTCCTCCTGCTCCGGTGATCTTTGCTCCATAAGAAATTCGATTAGCCAAATCTACGATTGATTCTAATTTTGTATTGGATACTCCAATTTTTTTTAAATAGGCGTGATTTATCTTTACAATTTTACCTAATTCTTGAATTTTATTATTTTTCAACAATTCTAGTGCATCAAAAATCAATTTCTCTTCATCAGAACATAATTTTTTAAAACTTGATTCATTCAATTTTTTAAATTTTTGAACTTTATCTACAATGATTTCAGTTGAATGCTCTATTTTTGAATTAATAATGACTAAATCAATATCTGGTACACTTTCTATTCTTTCAAATCCTGCCTTTCTATCATAAACCATTACTCCTCCATGAATGATTGCTGTGCAATCTGCTCCTGATGTATTTGCATATATTGTTCTCTCAGCATCAATTGCTAATTCTAAAATTTTTTCAATATTATTTTCATTAAATAATTTTGAAATTGAAGCTGATGCTGCAACACAACATGCTGAAGATGAACCTAGTCCTACACCAACTGGAATATCTGACTGAATTTTGATCTTTAAACCTTTATCTGAATCTTTTAAGAAAAAATTTGCAATGTGGTAAAATGGTTTTAATGGAGATTGAATTTCATCAATTTTTGTTCCTGATTTAATTTCTAATCTGCCAATATCTGATTCGATAATTACAACTTCATCGTCAATAAATTCAGTAGTAACTGTAACTCTTTTGTTAATTGTGGCTAGGATTGCTTTTACTCCGTATACTACAAAATGTTCTCCAAACAAAATCACTTTGCCTGGTGCAGAAGCTATTGATTGCAATAAGTAAATATTATTTCCGAATTATTTATTCGATTTCATCATCGCTTAGTTTTGTTTCATAATCATCAATGTCACTAGTCATTGAATCTTCTTCTTTTAGTTGTCCTCTCTCTATAAGCACTTGACGAACTAATAACCAATATACTGTTGCTAAAGCTTTTCTTCCTCTGTTATTTGCAGGAATGACAAGATCTACATTTGTTGTTAGGTTATCTGTATTTGAAATTCCGATAACAGGAATACCTGCATTAGTTGCTTCGATAATTGCTTGTTCATCAATTTGTGGATCAGAAATTAAAACAATTTTTGGTTCAATGTAATATGGTAATGATGGATTAGTTAATGTACCTGGCATAAATCTGCCTAACAGAGGTTTTGCACCTAATTCCTCACAAAACTTTTCAACAGGCGTTTCAGCATATTGTCTTCCAGAACAGACGATTAAATTTTCAGCACCTAATCTATTGATGAATTTAGCAGCTGTTTTGATACGATCTAATGTGATGTCTAGATCTAACATGTAAAGACCCTCTGGACTAGCTTTAGTGATGAATGGTTTCATAAATGTGGTCTTAACTTGTGTTCCTACTCTAATTCCTGTGGCTAGGACTTTCTTTTTAATGTCTGATGCTTCAGTTTGTTGACTCATGCCGATTTTACAACTCTGCCATACCGCATATTAAATCATGCTCTGTTAAACGTAAAAGTTCGTTTAGTTTTGCTACTCTTTCGCCTCCTACAATGCCTACTTTGAGCATTTTAGATTTGGTAGCTAATCCTATATGAGAAATTTGGGAATCTGTAGATTCACCAGATCTATGAGATGTGATTAATCTTATATGATTTTGATTAGCTAATTCTGCAAATTCTAGTGCATCAAATAAACTTCCTGCTTGGTTGACTTTTAAAATTGCAGCGTTACATGATTTTGAATTAATTGCTTTTTGAAGTATGTTCTTGTTTGTAACTGTGAGATCATCTCCTGTAATCAAAGTATTGGGAAATTTTGCTGTCAATTCAGACATGTCTTCAAAAGCTTCCTCATGGACCGCATCTTCTGCATAAATCAATTTGTATTTGTCAATTATCTCTGATGCAAAATCAATTTGTTCTTCTGATGAATTTTCAAATCCTGCTCTGTCGTAAATGTATTTTTTCTTCTCCTCATTCCATTGAGTTGATGATGCAAAGTCAACACCTAACGAAACTTCTTTACCTAATGTATAACCTAAATTTTCTATTGCTTTTGCAGACAACTCTAAAGCCTTATGATTTTCTAATTTTGGCGCCCAACCACCTTCATCTCCTCTACCATTTGTAAAATTTGGATCTTCTTTTTCCAAAACTTTTCTTAATTCTTTATGCACTGAAAGATTTGTTGCAATTGCATCTTCAATTGTTTTTGAACCATTGGCACAAATTAGAATTTCTTGGATATCTGGTGTGCCTGGTCCTGCATGTGCACCACCACCCAAAATATTGCCAAGAGGAAATGGAAACTTGAATGATTTTTCATTTGATAAAATTGAAAATAAAGGTCTACTTTCAGCTTTTGAAGCTGATTCCACTGCCGCAATGGTTACTGCAAAAGCTAATGCTCCTCCTATTCCTGAGTAGTTATTAGTTTGATCTAATTCATTTAGTGTTTTATGAATTGTTTCTAAATCTGATGATTCTAACCCAATAAATTTTGAGGAATTTTCTTTTAGTATTTTCAAACTCTCTTCTGGTTTTCCATTTTTAAAACTAACTGCTTCATATTTTCCAACACTAGCACCTGATGGAGCGCACACTCTACCAAGAAATTTTTCATCAGAAATTATGTCAACTTCAATTGTTTTACTGCCACGACTATTGTATAAGATACGTCCTTCAATAGAAGAAATTTTGGCCAAATTAGTCTAACTCAGATTGAACTTCTTGTTTTCTTCTCTGAATTGCTTCATAAAATGGAATTACTTGTTGGATTGTTTCAACAGTTGTCAATAACATTCTTCTACAACAGTATCGTTCAATTCCTACAGCATCCAGAGATTTTTCTGGATCTTCTCCTGCCTTAATTTTATTTTGATAATCGTCAAATTTGTCAGCAATCAAGTTACCGCATGTAAAACATCTTACAGGAATTAACATATGAAAAAAACTAATCAAGGATTATAAAAACCATGCAAGAAAATTTTTTTGCGGGTGTCGCCCAGCCTGGTCAAAGGCGCTAGCTTGAGGGGCTAGTCTCTTAGGAGTTCATGGGTTCAAATCCCATCACCCGCATACAAAATTACTTTAATTTTTCAATTGTCCTTAAAAGTTCAGATCTTCGTTTTTCTTCAGTAATTGACACTCTTACATCTTCAACTAAAATTCGGGCAACATCCATCTTTTTCCTAGCTTCTTTTACTACTTTATCATAAAGCGAAAATGGATAAAGATTCATGTATAACTCTTCCATAATTTCAAAAATTCTAATTGCTTCATCTACTTGTCCTACTCTAATTTTATCAAACACGGTTCTTTTCAATTCTCCAATGCAATCCATTAAACCCAAAACATATGATTCAGACATAACATTCATTTTCTTTTCAGATGGAATTGGTTTTTTTTCAATTATTGAAATAAAGCAAGATGCCTCAACAAATTCTTGTTCTGCAGTTATTAGATATCTGGAAATTTCTGGAGATAATTTAGTTCGGTATTTTTTAAGTAAATTTTCCGCATTTTTTAGAATTTTTTTTGCTTCATCATTTTTCCCACTATGAGCAAGAATGATTGCTTTACTACACAAAACTATGACTTCTCTTGAATTTTTCAGCAAAAATTCTCTTGCATCCTGAATCTTAACAAGTTTTTTAGAAATATCATTTAATGATTTTTTAACTTCATTCAACAATGTAATCGTTCAAAACTAGGATAAAGTCGTTTGCCAAAGCTCTTATTTTGGACATATTATGTTACAATTTATGGAAATATCTGTTGAACAAATGTACAATATTGAAAACAAAGGTCATGAAATGGGTTTTTTAAAAAAATTCATGATGGAAAATGCTGGTGCAGCTTCTGTTAGAAGATTGATAACAAAATTTGAAAATATTGAATCAAAAAAAATTCTGATTTTTGTTGGTATGGGTAATAATGGTGGTGATGGTTTAGTTATGGCAAGACATCTTGCAGGCTATGGCAGTGATGTAACTGTTGTATTATTGGGTGAGCCTGAAAAAATAAAAACTGAAGAAAGTACTTGGAATTGGACTCTACTTGAAAAAATGCCCTCTGTAAAATTGATATCTGGTTCTAATCCTTCATACGACTTTAATCCTGATATAATTATAGATGCAATTCTAGGAACCGGAATAAAAAATGATATTCGTGAACCTTATGCAAGTGCTATAAAATTCATTAATGAATCTGATTGTTTCAAATTTTCTGTTGATGTTCCATCTGGAATGAATCCTGACACGGGTGAAATTGCAAATAGTTGTGTAAAATCTAACATGACTGTAACTTTTCATAAGATGAAGAGAGGAATCCCTACAAGAAAAGATCTTACTGGAGAATTATTTGATGAAAAAATAGGCATTCCTCCAGAAGCGGAGATTGGAATACTTTGAAAGTTTTTCAAGTTGCAGTTGGTAACATGCAAAATTTTACCTATATTGTAGTTGATGAAGAAACATCTCAATCAATAATAATTGATCCTTCTTGGGATTTAATTGAATTAGAATTAATCATCAAAGAAAATAATCTAAAAATAAAATATATTGTAAATACTCATCATCATTTTGACCATACAATTGGAAATGAATCCATGAGTGAATCAACAAAGGCTCCTATCATACAACATGAATTATCTGATTTGAAACATGACATCTCAGTTAAAGATGGTGATTTCATTGAATTTGGTTCTTCTAAACTCAAAGTTCTTCATACTCCTGGACACTCCAAAGATAGTATTTGCCTATTGGGAGATGGAAAAATATTTTCAGGCGATACATTGTTTGTTGGAAATTGTGGAAGAATAGATTTGCCTGGAGGTGACCCAAAAGAATTATTTCACAGCCTCTTTGATGTTATCTACAAATTAGATGATGAATTAATAATGTATCCAGGACACAATTATGGTTCAACAGAAACATCTACCATCGGAAAAGAGAAACTTACCAACTTTGTAATGCAAAAAAGAACTGAAGAACAATTTCTTGAAATGATGAGATAAGATGAACAATTTTGATATCTTTGGCGATAAACAAAGAGCAAATAATTTTTTAGACTCCATTAAGAACGATAAAACTTTGTTTGCATTTGTAATGTCATATACAAAAACATGTGAAATTCCTGGGATTACTATTGCTGGACCAAATTCAGAATCAATGAAATTTACACCTCCTGCAGATGCGGAATTTCTTTACTATGGAAATTGTAAAACTATTGAACAAATACCCATGACTCCTGACGGAAAACCAACACCTGCAATAATTACCAAAACTGCCTTAGAAAGTTCTAGCATTCCTCATATGACAATAAATGCGGGAAGTAACATTACTCCAAAATTACCTTTTATTGAGTCCGGCTTACCCTCTGGTAACAACATTGAACATCAAAATGCGCTGAGCGATTCTATTGTCACTCATGCTGTTGAATATGGGAGAATTTTGGGTATGACTTTATCATCATTGACTGACTGTCTGTTGATTGGGGAGAGTATTCCTGGTGGAACTACAACTGCTCTTGCTGCATTAAGGGCTTTTGGTTATGATGCAAACGTAAGCTCATCAATGCCAAATAACCCACGAGAATTAAAAGAAAAAATTGTTGAATCTGCATTAAAAAGAATTGATTCTGAACACCCATATTCAATAATAGGGAAAGTAGGTGATCCTATGATTCCTTTTGTTGCAGGAATGCTTAGTGCAGCGTCAAGTGTTTCTAAAGTAATGTTGTGTGGAGGAACTCAAATGGCTGCAGTTCTTGCATTTGCATCAAAAATAGGATTCAATGAAGATAATACTGCAATTGGAACAACATCTTATGTAACAAATGATTCAAGTGCAAATCTACCAAAAATAATTTCTGAAATTGGAGATATTCCACTAATCTCGATTGATCTTGATTTAGAAAATTCAAAATTTGATGGTCTTAAAGCCTATTCAGAAGGATATGGTAAAGAGGGAGTGGGAGCCGGCGGTACTGCAATCGCCTCCACTGTTAAATCATCAATTAACAAAGAGAAATTTTTACAATTACTTGAAAATCAATACCAGCGATTTTTTATTTCACAGTAACTGATTTTGCAAGATTTCTAGGATAATCAGGATCTGTTTCCTTTTCAACAGCAGCATAATATGCTAATAACTGGATGGGAATTATTTCGGTAATTGGATATGATACTTCATCAGTTTTTGGAATCTGTATCCAATGATCATAGATATCACTTTGAATATCTGAAATCCCAATAATTTTTGCACCTCTAGCTTTAATTTCTCTAGCACTGGTTAGAGTATCTGTGTAAGTAGAATCACTAGGATTGATAATAATTACATAAACATTTGAATCCATTAGCGCAAGTGGACCATGTTTTAACTCTCCTCCTGGAATTCCCTCTGCATGAATGTATGTCAATTCTTTGAGTTTTAATGCCGCTTCTGAGGCTATTGGAAAATTAAGCCCTCTACCAAGCACGTAGATATCTGAAATATCTTTTAATTCTGATGCAATTTTTTGGATTTGTTTTGTATTTTCTAAAATTTCTGATATATTGTCTGAAATTTTTTTAAAATTTATTTGGTAATCAATAACCGATTTCTGTAATATTTTATTTAAAATTACTAATTGTGATGTAAAGCTTTTAGTGGCTGCAACTCCAATCTCCGGACCACAATTCATTCCCACTGAAATATCTGATTCTCTTACTAACGTAGATGTTGATAAATTAACTATTGAAAAAATTTTGCAATTTTTTTCTTTTGCAATTTTTACTGCATCTAAAACATCAGCACTTTCACCACTTTGTGAAATTGCAATCAAAATTGAATTATCGTCAATACTGTCTGGAGAAAATTGTAATTCACTAGAAATTATTGGCTCCATCTTAATTTTTCCATATTTTGAAAAGATTTGTTTAGCTATTAATGCAGAATTATAACTTGAACCACTCCCTGTAATGTAAATTGATTTATCTGTATTGAGGAATTTTGCTATTTTGGTAATTTCCTCATCAAATTTTTCACTTGATTTTAAAATTGTGGAAGGTTGTTCAAAAATTTCTTTTAATGTAAAATGTGCATAATCGCCTTTGTATGAATCAGCAAACTCTTTTGATACCTTTGTGATCTCATTCTTTATTTTTTTACCTTCAAAATCAAAAATTTCAAATTTGTTTTTTTCTAAAATAACAAATGTTCCATTTTCAAGATAAATCGCATTATCTGTAAATTCAATAAATCCTAAAACATCACTAGTCAAAAAATAGTCATTTTTTCCCAATCCCAAAATTAATGGTTCATGGAATTTTGCAGCCGCTAATTCTCCATTATCAAACATCGCAACAAATGCAAAATGTCCTTTTAATTGTGATGTAGTTCTCATCATTGATTCTTTAACATTATTTGAAATTTCATAATTTTTTTGCAATAGGTTTGCAATTACTTCACTATCCGTATCGCTGCTAAAATTGTACCCTTGCTTGATTAAATCTTCTTTTAATTCTGTAAAATTTTCAATTATTCCATTATGTACAATGGCAATTTTTTTTGAATTGCTAGGATGAGGATGGGCATTAGAATCAGTTACTTTACCGTGTGTGGCCCATCTAGTATGTCCAATCCCTATTTTTCCTGGTAGAGAATCTAATTGAACCTTGGAATTTACTTCACTTACTTTTCCAACTCCTTTTTTTAATTCAATTTTATTTTCAACTTCTGTGGCTACTCCAACACTATCATAACCTCGATATTCCATCCTTTTGAGTGCCTTAACAATAATTTGAGATGCCGTCTCATCTCCGAGATATCCTATTATTGAACACATGACTTTTTCTATTCGATAAAATCAGTTGATAAATTTATTGTTATTTTAATTAATTTTCAGTAGCCTCAGCACTTTCAGTAGCCTCAGCACTTTCAGTAACTTCTACTTTTTCTTGACTATCTTTTGATTTCTCTAACATTGCTGGAATTTTTGATTCAGGTGAAAACTTTACTAGATTTTCTTCGTCGGTTGTGACAACATATGATGGAATATTCACTCTTCTATCTCCAATCATGATATGTCCATGAATCACTGCTTGTCTTGCTTGGTATGGTGTTTTGAAATTGAATTTATTTGAAACTATTGTTTGTAATCTTCTTGAAAGTAAATCATTTGCAGTTAAGTTCAAGACATCATCTAATGTTGCATCTCCTGAAATTAACCCAATTCTATTTAGTGATTTTAGTAATATTGGTTCTTTTTCTGCTCTTACTTCTTGTCTCAATGCAAGTAGTGATCTTGCTTGATGTCTAACTCTAGACAATTCTGTATGTGCTTTCCATAATTCTCTTTTAGTTCTCAAACCAAATGTTCCGAGTGTTTTCAACTCTTCCATTTTCAAATCATAATTGAGTGGTCTCTTTGGTTTTCTCCAAACTCTACGAGGATATTTTGGATCTCCCATCTAATTCACCTATTTTTTTTCTCCTTCTGCTGGTTTAGGTGCTGCTGATGGAGCTGCTGGTGCAACTGGAGCTGCTGGACCATCTGATGATGATTTCTTTGCAGGTGCTGCCATTCCACCTTTTGCAACACCTACTGCTCCACCTTTTCTTCCTGCAACTCTTGTTCTTTGTCCTCTTACTTTTAATCCACTGAGATGACGATAACCTCTCCAACTGGCAGTAACTCTTTCACGTTCAATATCATTTCTTAATGTAAATGGAATATCTGAAGTAAGTAAATGCAAATCCTTGCCTGTTTCAAAATCTTTTCTTCTATTAATGAACCATCTTGGAATGTTGGAACCTAGAGGATCAGAAATTATTTTCTCAATTGCCTGTACATTATCGTCTGTGAGATTACCGATGTTTGAGTTAGGATTGATTTTCAAAATATCCAAAATAGATGTTGCAAAGTTAAATCCAATTCCCTTAATTTGAGTGAGACCTACTACCATCTTTCTCTCACCTGGGATATCATTTCCCAAAATTCTCACAATATGTCTATATTCTTGCGTACTCAAGTATTCAAAAATTCTTAGAAACCCCGATAAAAACCATGCTAGAGATGATTTAATGGGATTTTTTCAATTCCGAACAAAAATTCCTAGCGACTTATCTAAAGTCTTCAATACTTGTCCAATCATTACCTTCAACATTCCATTGATTACATTGGCAACATTTTTTGACGCCTGTTTTACCGTCAATTTCAATGCAAAAACAATGTTCTCCTTTACCATTGGGATCATTATGGCATAGTTTTTGCATATTTTCAAAAGATAAACACTGATTTTAAATTTTAAGCAAAATTCTAAAGTTTTAAAAATCAATATCAATTCACTTTATTCATGAGTACATCTTATGATCGGGAAAAAATCATAGATTGCATGTTTGATCCCATTACATCATCAATTCTCGCACATTTAGAAGATGGAGAAAAACAATGCTCATTTTTGGCCAACGAAACTTCCATTTCCGAAGTCGAAGTAATTGAAAGATTGTCATATCTGATTGAACATGATTTTGTCAAAAAACAAACTAATGGTGAAAAATCAATTCTATCTGCAAATGCAGAAAAACTCACAACAATTGTGGAAGATAATCAAAATTTTGATGCTGCCGTATCTGGATTAGAAAAACTCGATACTTATCTAAACTGATTTTTTTCTCTTAATTCTCAATACTGCTGCTATTACCAACAAGATCATTCCAGTGATCAAAAGATATACTGAGATAAAACTTAGAGATTTCTTGGCAGGGTCGGGCATTGGTCCAATAGCTGCAAAAATTTGAGTCTCATCATCTGAATTGCTAGAAACTATTAATTTGTAATCTCCTGAAATTTTTATTTCAAACTCCTCTTCAGTAGTCTCTTGTTGAAGGCTTTTTGAAATAATTTGATTATCTGATGGATCAACTACTTTAAAGAAAAATAATTTGTCTTCAAACTTTGGAATTTGAATTGCATAAACACCTAGTTGATATTTCTCTGCATCCAAATTACTGGTAATTATCAACTCTTTTTCAGAGTTTACTAGACCATTATCCTGAATTACATCTTCTAAAATCACATCGTTTCCCAAAACTATCAAAACCATTCCTATGATTATTAGTGAAATGGAAATCACCAAAACAATTCCTGCTTTTTCCATGTTTCTACAATTAATGTCTGGTGTTTAAATCTAATTTTTTTAGAAAGTTAGTATGGACTAAAAAAGTTAGCTTAGGTTAAATTTAAATTATCAAAATAGGATTTCCCGTGTATTGATTTTATCACGTTCAACCTCTATGTTGGTCATATTATCTCTAAGTCTCATAATGGGAGTGATTTTTCTTTCACCTAATTTTTTAGAAGCACAAACCGAGCGTAAAGTTTTCCAAACTCACTCTGGAGCAATTATTGAGACTAGTGGCCAAATTTTAGATCCAATTTATTCTGTATCTGAAGTTGAATTTGATCCTGATGAATTTCTAAGAAATTTTGAATATGGAAAAATTTCAGTAAATTCTGAAGGAAAAACAATAAGAGATTACACAATTATTGCTGAGGATAATAAAATTCAAGAAATTTCTCCTGGAATTTTTTACAATGTTTGGACTTTTAACGGCACAGTTCCGGGACCTACTATTAGAGCAACTGAAGGAGATATTGTTAGAATACAATTCATCAATAATGGTTCAAAAGAACATACGATTCATTTTCATGGTACTCATCCAGCTGGGATGGATGGAGTTTTTGAGCCTGTAGGTGGCAATGGTGGAAAATTTGTTTATGAATTTGAGGCAGGACCTGTGGGTGTTCATCCTTATCATTGTCATGTAATGCCATTAGAGGAACACATCATTCATGGACTTTATGGTGTTTTCATTGTAGATCCAAAAGAAGGTCGAGAAAAAGCTGATGAAATGGTAATGGTACTAAATGGATTTGATACTGATTTTGATACTGAAAATAATCTATATGCTGCAAACACAATTCCATTTTATTATCAACACCATCCAATTCAAATTAACACAAATGAATTAATTCGAATTTATGTTGTAAATATGGTCGAGTTTGATCCAATCAATAATTTTCATCTTCATGGAAATTTATTCAAGTATTATCCTACAGGTACTGATTTAGTTCCATCATTTTTTACCGACATGATTACTTTTTCACAAACTGAACGAGGAATAATGGAATTTGAATATGATTTTCCTGGCAAGTATCTTTTTCATGCTCATAAGGTAGAATTTTCAGAAAAAGGTTGGGTTGGCGTATTTTTGGTAAATGATAATCCTAACGGAGAAGAATAATTTTGGAAAATAACACAACATCTAGAAAAAAAATTATTCTAAGTGGATTAATCCCATTTGTATTTGTAATCTTAATGGTGTCTTTTATCTTCGGACCTGGATCTGAAATGCTTGAATTAGGAGTTCCGTTACCTGAAATTTCAATTGAAAAAGTCATCTTTATTGATTCAGAAATTCAGGCAGTTGTAAGAAATACCGGTCCTATGCCAGTTACAATTGTCATGGCTGATGTTAATGACCGAATTCAACCTGCAGCGGTGGAACCTGATGGTTATCTTCAAAGATTTGAGACAGCCACTGTCAGAATTCCTTATGAATGGAATGTCTCTGAACCATATTCAATAGGAATTACTCTTGATGATGGACTGAGATTTGAAAAAATTATTGAATCTGCAACCTATGAAATTTCATTTAATACGGATAATGCTTTGTTATTTGCCATAATTGGAATTTATGTTGGAGTGATCCCCGTTATGATTGGGCTGTTATGGTATCCATTTATTAAAAAAATTAAAAAACAAAGTTTTCATTTCTTTTTAGCATTAACTGCAGGTTTGTTACTATTTTTAGCAATTGATGCAATTGATGAAGCAATTGAGATTTCTAATGAAAATCTATCTCAAATTTTTAATGGTAATCTTTTAATTTTTACAGTAATTGCACTCTCTTTTCTTGGGTTATATTATGCTGGAGATAAACTTGCAAAAAACTCTACAAAAACCACTCTTTCTAGAAATGTTGCTGTAGCATTGATGATTTCCATTGGAATTGGATTACACAATTTTGGTGAAGGTTTGGCTATTGGGGCTTCAGTGGGTTTGGGCTCAATTGCCTTTACTTCATTTCTAATTGTTGGATTTGCATTACATAACACTACCGAAGGAATTGCAATTGCCTCGCTTATGTCCCGAGGAAAAATGATGATTGGAATGCTATTTTGTTTGGGTCTTATTGCAGGTGTTCCTGCAATTTTTGGAACTTGGATTGGAGGATTTCAATATTCTCCTTTCTCAATCATAATTTTTCTAGCAATTGGAGCAGGAGCAATTTTTCAGGTTTTGGTAGTGTTGTTAAAATGGATTTATGATGAAAACCAAAAGACACTTTCAAACGCATCAATAATTTCAGGATTCATTGTTGGAATTTTCATTATGTACATTACCAGTATTGTCATCTAGCTGGTTCAGGATGAATTGTAATTACTGCATTAGTAATTTCATTTCTAATCAATTGTTCTATTTCTGATGTCAAATCATGAACAGTTTCAATTGATAAATTCCCATCAAAAGAACAATCAATATCAATTTTTTGAATATTTTCAAAATTCAAAGAGATAATTCTCCCAATTTTTTTAATTTGATTATATTTGATTAAAATCTCATTAATTTTTTCTTCAGTTTTTTTGTTCTCAGAATTGAACTTTTTTGGAATTTCTATAAATGGTTCTAAATGAATAGTAGAGTGTTCAATTTCGGGAATCTTATCGTGAATAACTTTTTCAATTTTATCTGAAATTTCATGAGCTGTCTTTAAATCAATTTTTCTGTCTACCATTACATGTAAATTTGCAAATGTTTTGTTTTTTGTCTTATGTGTACCTATGTTGTGGACACCCTTGACACCGTCCAAGTTTTTTACAATATCTAGAATCTTTGAATCTAATGGAACATCTTTCCAGTTTGGCTCAAAATGTATTGTAATTTTAGAGTCTGAAATTTTATTTTTTATGTTATCTTCTACTTTGTTACTGATCTCATGTGCTTTATCAAAACTTGTATCTGCTCTTAATGAAATTGTTATGTCTGCAAAAATCGTATCACCTGATTTCCTCATTAAAATTGAATCAGCACTAATCACTCCATTTGTTGAATTGACAATATCTCTTACTTCATTTACAAGATTTGGTGCAATAATATCTGTAAGATCTTGTGCAGTTTTGTAAATTAATTTTATACTGAGTCCAACTAGAAGAATTCCTAAAATTAATGCTGCAATAAAGTCTCCATAATAGAATCCATATGTAACAATAATTATTCCAATAATTGCAACAAGAGTTGAACCTAAATCCAAAAACGCATGATAGAAATCAGCTTTTAAAGTAGTCCCTCCAATTTTAACAATCGATTTTCTTAAAATGATAATTCTAAAAACATCAATTCCAATTGTATATCCTCCACCAATAATTGCATACATGCCTGGAAGTATGTCTGGTGGTGGACTTTGAATTCTGTTAATTGACTCATAGATGAAAAAACAAGCAATTAGAAAGATTGCAATTCCTCCAATCAATCCTCCTAATGATTCAATTTTTCCATGACCGTAAGTGTGCTCTGCATCTGGAGGTTTTATTGCCATTCGTGCGGCAAGTAGTAAAACCATTGTGACAACACAATCTAACAATGCATGGATACTGTCTGTGATGAGTGCTAAACTATTTGATAATAATCCAAATACCATTTCTACAATAAATGCGGAAAATATGGAAATGAGAGAAATTTGTAAAACTTTACTTCTGCTGGTTAGCATAAATTCTCCTCAAATTCCATTGTTAAAAACAATCCATATTTGAAAAAAATTCAAAGGTTTTATGGCAAAATTTGGTCAAAATATGTTACTCTTGTAGCATGAAAAAGTCAATTTTTGTTTGATTTAATACATAAATACTCACACGCATGAGTTTTGTTGTACATGAATAAAATAGGATTACTAGGTTTATCTTTTCTATCTCTAATTTTACTTACAAGTTCTGTAAATACTTCAATTTTTGCAGACAATCATAATGTTCCTCCAATTGCATTGACCGTTGATGAAGAAATCATATCAAATGGACATGAAGTTGAAATTTCTGGTCAAATTAAGGACTATGACCCACAATCCATTACTGCTGGTGCAGTTACATATGTGGTAAAATCTCCCGACAATAATCTTGTGACAATTGGTCAAGTTATTCCAAATTCTGATGGTAGTTTTGATTTATCCTTTATTGCAGGTGGAAATCTTTGGAAAAAGAACGGTGATTATACTGTACAAGTAAAATATGGTGGAAATGAGTCAAATCTAATTTTAGATTATGTTGGTGGTGAAATGGTTTTATCTATAGATGATGAGGATGTAATGCCAAAACCAAAGCCACAAACTCAAACTACAACTGAACCAGAACCAGAACCAGAACCAGAACCAGAACCAGAACCAGAACCAACTGTTGTTGAGGAACCAAAATGTGGTGCTGGAACTGAATTAGTAAATGGAATTTGCCAAGTTGTACAATCAGATGAAAAAGAAACCAGAGGTGGTGGTTGTCTAATTGCAACTGCAGCATATGGAACAGAACTTGCTCCACAAGTTCAATTCTTGAGAGAAATTAGAGATAATACAGTAATGAGTACTAGTTCTGGAACTGCATTCATGACTGGCTTTAACCAATTCTATTATTCATTCTCTCCAACAATTGCTGATATGGAAAGAGAAAACCCATACTTCCAAGAAGGAGTTAGAGCTTTCATTACACCAATGATTTCCACATTATCAATAATGACTTTAGCTGAAGATGGTTCAGAATTACAAGTTCTTGGATTGGGAGTTTCAGTAATCATGTTGAATCTTGGAATGTATGTTGCAGCACCTGCTCTAATTGGATTTAGAGTACACAAACTATTGAAATCAAGAAATTAGTATTTTTTCTCTAACTTATTATACTGTAAATAATTTTAATAAATTATGCATATTGAATACGAAGAGTTTGAATCTGTAGAAGATTTCTTTATGTATTTAGCTTCAGCAGCACCTCCTATGAAGAACACAATGCCGATAAATTCATACAAAGATTTTGTCATGTCTTTTATTCCTCTTAGTCCTTCAACTGGAGAAACATATCTTATGCTGTATGCAAAGGGTTCTCTGGAACCAGGAATTTATGAATTTGATGTATTTTCAAAATCATACAAAAAAGTTGAAAGTATTGAAAGAGCTGATAAAGCATATTTCATTTCAATTACTCCCAAGAGAAATACAATTGCTGATGAAGCACTAAAAAATCTATAATTTCTTTGTTTGAATTTTAGGTGCAGTAACAGATCTACTTCTGGCATATTTGTCAATAATTTGATCTGGTGTTCTGCCATTGAACAGATCTTTGCATAAACCAGTTAGATATCTCATTATTGCCCATGTACCTGCCTTCAAAATTCCATACATGAAAACTTTCATTGGTGGTCCATAGGTTTTATTTCTTAAAATGATAGGAATGATATCATTAATCACTCTTAGATTATTTTCCCAACATTTCCAAAATAGTGTAAACTGTGCCTCGTTAAGATTTCCAAAGTGCATTGAATTTTTCTCACTAAAGTCCTGATACAATAATGGTGCAACTAATCCTCTAAAGTCCATTGCTCTAAAGTCACTCATCATATCAATTGTATATTGAATATCATCTGGGGTTTCATCTGGCCATCCAATAATGATGGTTGCTGCTGGGAACCAATGATTGTCATTAAGAATTTTTGCACCTTCTCTGACAACACTTCCCCATTCTTCTGTAGAGAATGGTCTGGTTTTGACTCCAAGATGTTTCTTAACCATATCTGGAGCAACTGTTTCAATTCCAAGATTTGTGGCAAGCCATCTGCCTGATTTATCTTGACCATTAATTCTAGAAATTTGTTCCATTAAAGTTGGATCTGCTGCAACTGCAGAAAATGTCATATGTGTTGTTCCAATAAAGTTTGCACCTAAACCTTTTAGTGATTTCCACAAATCTGTAATTGCATCTCTGTTTGGAACAAAATCTCTGTTATCACATCCATAAAGTAACATCTCATCGGAATGTAACCAAATTGAATCAAATCCATAATCTAAGTTAATTTTTGCTTCATGTTTTAATCTGTCAATTGGTAAATCTTTCTTTGATCTTTTATTTACATCACAAAAATCACATCCTCTACCACAACCTCTCATTGCCTCAATCAGTGAATTAATTGATGGTCCTTCAATAATTGGAATATTCTCAAGGTTTCTTACAAAGCAATGCATTAGTTCTGGTGCATCATTCTTTTCCAAATCTTGAAACAAATCTACTGCCAATTCATCTGCTTCACCAACAACTACTGTATCGATACCATGGATTTTCATTCTGTCTGATTTTGCTAACTCCCATGCACCATTTCCGCCAACAACAACTTTGAAATCATATTTCTTTTTTAATTGAATTATACTTGCACACATTTTTTTAAATTTCATTGCTACATAGGATAGTTTTTCAGGTGACATTGTGGTTGTAACTGGAGCCATTCCTAAAGGGTCCATTACATTTATTCCAACTACTTTGGTATCTGGACCAATTGATTTGTGTAACATATCTGGATGTCCGATAAATACGTCCTCTCTCTTGTAACCTCCTTGAATCAATGAACTTTCAATTCTTCTTAATCCAATTTGTGCTACTTTGGCTTCTCCAGTAACTGGGTCTGTTTCCACAGATGGACAGAAAACCTTGTCAAAAACCCATTCTGGTAAGACCTCATATGGTCCACAGGCAATAAACCCATAAAGAAAATTACCTCTATAATTTGTCATTAAACTTCTATCTGCAGTTAATACAACGCGTTTTCCAGACAACTAAATGAAGTCCTTAAATTATCTTATATATGATTTGCGAGTTGAGTTTGAATTAAAATCATTATTCTAGTCTAAATTTTTGTTAATTGCTCTATTTGCTATATTTGCCGCAATGCTACCTGCAGCAATTCCATTATCAATATTTACCACAGATAATCCCAAAGAGCAACTCTGAAGCATAGAAGCTAATGCAGCAATTCCTTTTTCACCATATCCGTATCCTACTGAAGTAGGAATTCCAATTATTGGAATATCTACCAATGTTGAAACCAGAGTAGCTAATGCTCCTTCCATTCCAGCTGCCACAATTATACAGTCTACATCCTCTTTGACCATGTTTTTTAAAATTGGAAATATTCGTTGAATTCCTGCAACTCCAACATCATAACTAGTAATACATTTACAATTCATTGATGTGCATACTAGTCTTGATTCTTCAGCAACTCCGATATCTGAGGTACCTGCAGTAATGATGCCAATTTTACCACCTAGTGACTTAATCGGTTTTTTGTAAAATAGAATTGTTGTGGAATTTTTCCCCAATTCCATTTTTACTCCTAATTTTTTTCCAAACAATTTGATTTTTGGGTAATCTTCCTTTTTCAATCTTGAAACAATAACTGAATTAGATTTTTCTAAACATTTTTTGATGATTTTCTTTATATCTTCGAGTTGTTTGGTCTCTGCAAAAATTATTTCCGGAATTCCTCTTCTTTTTCTTCTATTGATATCTATTTTTGCAATACCTTCAATCTCTTCAATTGAATAAAGTGACAATAGTTTCTTTGCATCTTTAACTGAAATTTTTTGATTCTTTAATGATTTTAAAATTTCTTCAACTTCCAATGAATCTGTTAGTTTTAATGAATAAAAAAAGGCTTAGATCTCAATTCCAGAGACTGCACTTTTTACACTGTCTACAGCTTTTGCGAATCCTTGTTTCTCTTCGTCATTAAGATCTAACTCTATTATCTTTTCGACTCCCTTTTTACCAATTATTGCTGGAACGCCCAATGTTACATCTGAGACTCCATATTCTCCATCAAGATAAGTTGCTACTGGAATTACTTGTTTTCTATCTCTTACCACTGATTCTAAAATGGCAGAAATTGCATTTCCTGGAGCATGAACAGTTGCTCCTTTTAATTCAATTACTTTTGCTGCAACTTGTTTTGTATTTACAACAAGCTCATCTAATTTTTCTTTTGGAAGTAATGATGTTAATGGAATTCCTGATACTGAAGAGAATCTTGGCAATGGCAACATATTTTCACCATGTTCTCCAATCACTAGAGCTCTGATTGAATCTCTAGAATGTCCAGTAGCTTCATGAATGAATTGTCTGAATCTAGATAAATCTAGCATTCCACCCATTCCAAAAACTCTACTTTTATCAAATCCAGATACTTTGTAAGTAATGTAAGCCATTGGATCTAATGGATTGGTTACTGGAATAATCATTGAATTGTCTGCATATTTTTTGATATTCTCTACTACACTCTTTACAATGGATGCATTAATTTTCAGAAGATCCATTCTGGTCATTCCTGGTTTTCTACCAGAACCTGCTACAACTACTACTGCATTTGAACCTCTCATATCTTCAAAATTATTTGAACCTTTGACTTCAACATCGATTCCTTGTTCAGATAACATGTGATTGATATCCATTGCTTCACCTTGAGGTAAACCTTCAGCAACATCTAAAAGTAAAATTTGATCATCCAATTTTTTTAATGCTGAGAAAAGTGCTGCATCTCCACCTACTTTTCCAGAACCAATTATAGTAATCATGAAAATTCTCTTAATTTTGAATAATTAAATCTAATGAAATTTTTTGCGATCAGACGAATTTATATGCATTTTAGAGATTCATATTCCATGGTTCTGGTAATAGATCCACAAATTGCAGGAATTTCTGGAGACATGCTTTTATCTTCTTTAGTTGATTTGGGTGCAAATAAAAATAAAATAATTGATGGTATAAAATCCTCTGAAAAATTTCTTCCAAATTCAAAAATCAAAAAAATTGATTTTGAAAAAATCAAAAAACATGGAATTGAAGCAACTAGATTAATTCTAGAATTGGAAGAAAATTTTTCAGATAGAAAAGGTCTAGAAATTAAAAATGCAATAAATGAATCAACTAAAAGTTTACAATTATCTGATAAAGCAAAATCCTTTGCAGAATCCTCAATTGACACATTAATTCTCTCTGAATCTAAGATTCATGGAACCACTATTGATTCAGTTCATTTTCATGAAGCAGCAAGTATTGATACCTTAATCGATATTGTCGGGGTTGCCATTGCGCTTGATGATTTACAATTATTTGATGAAAAAATCATTTGTATGCCTATTTGTATTGGTGGTGGTGAAGTCACTTTTTCACATGGAACTATGTCCAATCCTGCAAGTGCAATTCTTGAGATCTTTAAAAATTCATTTTTAAAAATTAAAGGAAGTGATGCTGATACTGAATTGACGACTCCCACTGGTGCCTGTATGCTGGTAAATCTTACTAATTCTTCAATGAATTACTATCCTGGATTAAAAATTAATTCTGTTGGATATGGTGCAGGAGAAAAAAATTTTGATAAATTTTCTAATGTTTTAAAATTAGTTAGAGGTATTTCAAATAATCTAAACTCTGACACTGTACAAATACTAGAAACTAATGTTGATGATATTTCTGGAGAGATTTTGGGAAATTTAATTGAAAAAATTATGGAGAAAGGTGCAAGAGACGTATCGATTTACCATGGAATTACAAAAAAGGGAAGACCAACAAATCTTGTTTCTGTAATCTGTGATGAACAAAATATGGATGAAATAATTGATACATTGATTCTTGAAACTGGGACATTAGGAATTCGAGTTATGCAATCAAACAGATTCATTGTTCCTAGGAGTGAACATACTATTACTTTGAATATAGATTCACAGTCATTCACAATCCGTTACAAAAAATCCTCATTTAAAGAAAAAACTGATTTCAAAATTGAGTTTGACGATCTTAAAGTAATTTCATCAAAAATTAAAAAATCCATCAAAGAGACTGAATCAATTATCCGAAGAGAAATTGAAAAGAGTGATGAATAATGTCTAGTTTGTCAGTTCTTCAAAATTGGTTTGCCGATAAAGGTAGTGTGATAATTGCTTTATCTGGTGGAGTAGATAGTGCTCTTGTAGCATATGCTGCATTCAAGCAATTAGGTTCTAATGCCATTGCCGTTACTGCTGATTACAAAACTCTATCTAAAGAAGAACTAGAAACTGCAAATAATATTTGCAAAGAAATTGGAATATCTCATTTTTTGTTAGATTACAATGAACTCGAAAATGAAGATTTTGTTAAAAATGATTCAAATCGTTGTTTTCATTGTAGGATTGAGCTGGGTGAACATTTACAAAAATTTGCTCGTGAGAATCAAGTAAAAATGATTGTTGATGGTACCAATCTTGATGATTTGGGTGACTATCGACCTGGTATTGAAGCTCTCAAACAATATGGGATTCGAAGTCCCTTGGTTGAGACCCAATTCTCAAAATCCACTGTTCGCCATGTTGCCAAAAGTGTTGGTTTGTCTGTTCATGACAGACCCTCAAATTCCTGTTTGGCTTCAAGAATTCCTTGGGGTCAGAGAGTTACAGCTGAGAAATTAATTCGAATTGAAATGGGTGAAATTTTTGTTAAACAAATAACTCAAATTAACCATGTTCGAGTTAGAGACATCGCAGGTTCTGCAAAAATTGAAGTTGAGAAAAAACATATTCCTATTTTGAATAATTTGAAAAATCAATTATCTGAGAAATTAAAATTGATTGGTTTTACATCTGTAACTATAGATGAACAAGGATACTTGCCTGGTAAAATCAATCTTATCTCATAATCTATGAATAGATAATTTTCATTTTACTTCTAACTGCTACTAGACTCAAAATTATTCCACTTGTTAGAATCACCAAAGCAATTTGTCCAAATTCTGGAATGACATATGTTCCAATTATTTGAATTTCTGAATCTCCTTTTTCAAATACAAATGATATTTTTCTTAAATCACTACTTGATTCTAATTCCTCATAGTCTACTTGTAAATTATCTATCAAAATTATGAATACTTCATCTGCTCCATTCTGTTTTTCTGCACCAACAAACTCTCTTGGCAATTCTAAAGTAATTGTTCCTGCAGTTTTGGAGTCTATTTGAATTCTTAATCCTAAAATTCCTTCATCGATTTCAATCTTTTCTAAACTTCCGCCGTTTATTGAATAAGGTATATCAAATGTGCCTTGATTTCCTGCATCTACTTCAAAAATATCTGTGACTTGACTAATTCCTTCACTCTCCAAAAAACTAAAGTTCACTTCAACTAAATTTCCTTCTCCGTATAGTGCTCTTGCTATGTATTCTCCACTATTCCTCCATAATGGTCCTTCAGCAATTATTGTGTGAGAATAACTACCATCTTGTGCTACATTGATTTGTGCAATTTCAACTAGGTTGTCTCCACGAAATACCTGTAAAGTTATTGGTGTATCTCCTATCACTGTCTGAACTTTTCCTGAAATTACAATCGTGTCTCCTTCTTGGAAAACCTCGTTATTTGTGAAAATTGTTATGAATGGTTCTTGTGAATATGCACTAGATACGGATATTGTTGATATGATAATCAATGAAAATAAAAATTTGTAATCCATAATTCAATGATGAAATATTCGTATATCTCTTTTACTATGAAATACTAACTAAAATGAAAAAATAGAAAAAAGATGTAATTTTAGTATCTTGGCATAATGCTTAGTTTTGATCTTGCAGATACTGCAATTATTGAGATAATTGCTACTGCTAAAATCATAGCTGCGATTGCACCAAACTCTGGAATTACATAGGTTCCTATAACTTCAATCTGTTCAGTTCCAGCTGGGAACATTACTTTGATTGAATTTGAATCAATTTCAACATCATCTGATTGTTCACCATCAACTAGTACCATGAATACTCCTTTGATTATGGAGTTGGATGGACTTAATGTGATAGTTCCATCATCTTGTGAGTCAATGTTGACGACAATTGAATTGTCTTTTGTATTGATTGTTGCACTTGTAACTTCACCGCCTGAAATGCTAAATGGAATACAATTGCCATCTGCATTAATTTGGTTTGTTCCACATTGAGTGTTGCTAACTTCAACTCTCTCAATTGTTTCATATGCAACTCCACCAGTTAATTCAACTTTGGCTTGAGCATTTCTGTCGTTACCATAGTTTGCTTTAATGATGTAGGTTCCATCGTATTTCCATAAACTTCCTGCTGTACTAAGTGATGTCTCAAAACTACCATCATCTGCTACTTCGAGTTGATCTATTGTAACAATAGAGTTTAGAGGACTTACAACAGTAATAGTTACTGGAAATCCAGATGCTACATTAGCGACTTGCCCATATACCATTATCATTTCATCATGACCGTATCCGGTTTTATCTGTCATTACAGATACTGGGAGGTCATGCTGCAACAATTCTGCTGCTGCTTGTTTTGCTTCATTCATTGTACATCCAACACATCCGTTTGGAAGTTCTGATTCAGCAAAAGCTGTTGATGCTGATAATGTACCGACTGCAGTCAAAAAGGCAAGTAATGCGAACGTCGTACGATTGTTCATCTTGCTGAAAAATTAATGCGGTCTCTATTTATGTATATTTAAAAATAGAAAAAAGATGTAATTTTAGTATCTTGGCATAATGCTTAGTTTTGATCTTGCAGATACTGCAATTATTGAGATAATTGCTACTGCTAAAATCATAGCTGCGATTGCACCAAACTCTGGCACTACTCTGCCGTCTTTTATTTCAACTTCGGTTGAGGCAGTATATTTAGAATCTTTGAATTGTTGGGCTGTTACAGTATAGATACCATCTTGTGACCATAATGGTCCTCCTACGGTAATGGTTGATGTAAATTCGCCATCACTCATTGGTGATACTTGGTCGATTGATACTACATTTCCATTTGGAGCATGTACTGTAATTGTTACATCCATGCTAATTCTATCTGTACTTCCATTGATTACAATTGTGTCTGATCCTTGTTCAGCTTCAGCATTGATTTGAATTCCTGCATCTCTTGTTACATTGTTGCTGACAACTGGTTTCTCGTTATCATTTGTCAAATTGGATTCTGTAACAGAAGTCTCTTCTGTCATTCCATTTGTAACCTCAACTAGTACTTTCAAACTATACAAGGAATTACCTCCTATGCTTTGCATTGCACTAATTGTATAAAATCCATCTTCAGACCATGTTGGACCTACTTTGAATTCTGTACTAAATGCTCCATCTGTTTCAGGTGAAACTTGTGCAACTGCTACTACGTTATTTCCACTTGGTGATGTTACTCTAAAGGTGATGTCCGTAATTTTTGATACGGTTTGTCCTTCGATAGTAATTGTATCTGAGCCACTGGCTGCTGTTGCAGTCATACTCATTCCTTGTGTTGTAGCAAAGGCATCTTGCTGAATTGATGTCATTGAAATTAATGACACTGCCAAAAGGGCTATTGCCATTGAAGTTCTAGAATGTTTAAAATTCATCCTAATTCTTTCCAAGTACCCTTGGTATTTATGTATATTTAAAAATAGAAAAAAGATGTAATTTTAGTATCTTGGCATAATGCTTAGTTTTGATCTTGCAGATACTGCAATTATTGAGATAATTGCTACTGCTAAAATCATAGCTGCGATTGCACCAAACTCTGGAATTACATAGGTTCCAATGATTTCGATCTCTTCTGCACCTGCTCTGAATTTGACAATAACAGTCCTGTCTGAACTGGTTGAGTTTTCTTCAAAGTCTACTTCTTCACCATCAACTAGTACAAAGAATGAATCATCTTCACCATTCATCTTTGAATCAAGTATTGAACGAGGAATTACTAGTGTGATTTGTCCATCCTCTGTGGCATCTATAGCAATGACTAGAGATTTGGCATCAATATCTGGAGTGATTCCTAATAATTTGCCACCTGTAATCTCATAACCAATTACATCATCTATTCCTTCAATGGTGACTGTTTTGTCAGTAATGGCGGATTTTATTCCTGTAGCTTCATTGCTAGGAGTTATTGAACCACCAAACTCAAAACTGGTTTCAGCAGATCTACTTTCGTTTCCATATTGGACAGTAATACTATAATTTCCAGTCTCTTTCATTAGTGACCCTCCCGCAGTGATTTGTGTAGAGTATGTTCTATCTCCATTAACGTTGACTTGAGCAATAGATACCAAGTTTCCATTTGGAGCTTTTACAATCATGCTAACTGGAGTTCCTGATAAAAGATCTCTGACTTGTCCTGAAACTACAATGATGTCTCCATCTTGGTATGATGTTTTATCTGTAGTAACAGAAATAGAGCTTACTTGACCAAAAACTGGAGTCATGCCAAAACTAGCAACTAATGCTAAAGTTAAGGCAAAAACTGCAAAGTATGCTTTCATGTATATCTCATCAAATTTTTACTATTTAGTTTTAAAGAAATTTTCATTGACCTAACAATAAAACAAAATCTGTTTTTGCCGAAATTCAGATTAGATATATATTAACCTCGACGTGAGTTTTTGACAGTTTGTGTGCATTATTTACAATTACATTTAATGTTAGATATGGGGGTTTTTAGATGGCAACGAAAAAAAATCAAGTTCTAGTACCAGATCACATCTATGTTCCAAAACATGAAATTATGACAAAAAAAGAAGCTGAAGAAGTACTAGGTAAATACAACTGTAAACCAACTGAACTTCCATTGATTTTCGTTAACGACCCTGCAATACTTGGACTTGGTGTAAAACCAGGAGATATGATAAAAATTACCAGAAAAAGTCCTACATCAGGAGAGAGTCTTTACTATAGATACGTGGTGGAAGTATAATGGCAGATCCTTCAACTAAACGCTGGCCTGTAATTCAGGATATTCTAAAACGAGAAGGTATTGCTAGAATGCACCTAAAATCATTTGATGAATTTTTAGAACGTGGACTACAAAGTATAATCAACGAAGTAGGTCAAATTGATATTGAAAATGCAGAGTATCCTTACAAAATTCAACTTGGAAAAGTAAAACTCCAACAACCAAGAATGATGGAACTAGATGGTTCAATTACTCACATAACTCCTGCAGAAGCACGATTGAGAAATGTATCTTATTCTGCTCCTGTTATGATGGAAGCTAGTGTTGTTGAAGATGGAAAAATTTTGGAATCAAGATTTGTCCATATTGGAGATATTCCAGTAATGGCAAAGTCTATGTCTTGTATCTTACACAACTTTTCCACTCAAAAATTAATTGAACATGGTGAGGATCCAAATGATCCTGGTGGATATTTTATCATTAATGGTTCAGAACGTGTAATCGTTGGATTAGAAGATCTTTCTTACAATAAAATTATTGTTGATAAAGAAAATGTAGGTGGAAATATTGTACACAAAGCAAAAGTTTATTCTTCAATTGTAGGCTATAGAGCAAAATTAGAATTAGTAATGAAAAATGATGGATTAATTGTTGCCAGAATTCCTGGTTCACCTGTTGATATTCCAGTAATCACTTTGATGAGATCTCTTGGACTAGAATCTGATAGAGAAATTGCAGCAGCAGTTTCTTTGGTAGATAACATTCAAGATGAATTGGAAGGTTCTTTTGAGAAAGCAAGTGATGTGCCAACTGCCAAAGATGCTATTGTCTATATCAGTAAAAGAATCGCACCTGGAATGCTTGAAGAATTTCAAATCAAACGTGCAGAGACACTATTGGATTGGGGTCTATTACCTCATTTAGGAAAGCATCCAGAAAATAGAAAAGAAAAGGCACAATTTTTGGGTGAAGCAACTTGTAAGTTAATTGAACTAAAATTGGGATGGATTAAACCTGACGATAAAGACCACTATGGAAATAAAGTAATCAAATTTGCCGGTCAGATGTTAGCTGATTTGTTCCGTACAGCATTTAGAAATTTGGTTCGTGATATGAAATATCAACTAGAGAGATCTGGTCAAAAACGTGGAATTAACGCAGTAGCTGCTGCAATTAGACCTGGAATAATTTCTGATAAACTCAATAATGCAATAGCAACTGGAAACTGGGGTCGTGGAAGAGTTGGAGTTACTCAACTTCTTGATAGAACAAATTATCTTTCTACAATTAGTCACTTGAGAAGAATTCAATCTCCTCTTAGTAGAACTCAACCAAACTTTGAAGCAAGAGATCTTCATGCTACTCACTTTGGAAGAATTTGTCCAAGTGAAACTCCTGAGGGTTCAAACTGTGGTTTGGTAAAAAATATTGCATTATCTGGAATTATTTCTGAGACAGTAGCTTCTGAAGAAATTGTTGAAAAATTATACGAACTAGGTACTGTTCATTTCTTTGATGCAAAAGAAGATATCAAAAAAGATGGTGCAAGAATTTTCGTTGACGGTAGATTGATTGGATTCTATTCTGATGGTGAGCAATTAGCAGAGTCACTCAGAGAATTGAGAAGAAACTCAAAAATTCATCCACATGTTGGAATATCATTTCATACCTCAGAAATTGAGGGCTCTACAAAGAGAATTTATGTAAATTGTAATGCAGGTCGTGTTCTAAGACCTTTGATAATTATCAAAGATAACAAACCACTTTTGACAAGTGATTTGCTAGATAAAATTTCCAAGAAACTCATATCTTGGAATGATCTTTTGAGAATGGGTGTTTTAGAATTAATTGATGCAAATGAAGAAGAAAATTGTTACGTTACCTTAGATGAAAAAGACACCAAGAAGAGAACTCATCTCGAAGTATTTCCTCCAGCAATCCTTGGAGCAGGTGCATCAATCATTCCATATCCTGAACACAACCAATCTCCAAGAAATACATACGAATCTGCAATGGCAAAACAGAGTCTTGGATTTTCAACACCAATGATGAACACCAGTACATATGTCAGACAACACTTTATGTTATATCCACAAGTTCCAATTGTAAACACTAAAGCAATGAAATTACTAGGTCTTGAGGATAGACCTGCAGGACAAAATTGTGTTGTAGCAGTTTTGCCATTTGACGGTTACAACATTGAAGATGCAATTGTTCTAAGTAAAGCATCTGTAGATAGAGGATTGGGAAGAACATTTTTCTTTAGAATTTATGATGCTGAAGCAAAACAATATCCTGGTGGAATGAGAGACACATTTGAAATTCCAAATGCTGAAGACAACATTCGTGGTTTCAAAGGTGAACGTGCATACAGATTATTGGAAGAAGATGGAGTTGTTGCATCTGAAGCACCAGTTAAAGGCGGTGATATTTTGATTGGAAAAACCAGTCCTCCTAGATTCATGGAAGAATATAGAGAGTTTGAATCATCTGGACCATACAGAAGAGACACTTCAATTGGTGTAAGACCATCAGAAAATGGTGTTGTTGATACTGTTGTAATGACCCAATCCAACGAAGGTGGAAAAATGTATAAAATTAGAGTTAGAGATATGAGAATTCCAGAAATTGGTGACAAGTTTGCATCAAGACATGGACAAAAAGGTGTTTTGGGAATTTTAGCAAAAGCTGAAGATTTACCTTACACTGCAAGTGGAATGTCCCCAGATGTATTGATTAACCCACATGCTTTCCCATCTAGAATGACTGTTGGAATGATGATGGAATCAATTTGTGGAAAAGCTGCTGCCCTAAGAGGTCAGAGATTTGATGGTTCAGCATTTGTTGGTGAAAAAATGGATGAAGTAAAACAAGCAATGGATGCACATGGATTCCAATATTCTGGTAAAGAAATAATGTATGATGGAAGAACTGGAAAATCATTCCCAGTTGAAGTCTTCATTGGAGTTGTTTACTATCAAAAATTACACCACATGGTTGCAGACAAGATTCATGCAAGAGCAAGAGGTCAAGTCCAAATGCTAACAAAACAACCAACTGAAGGAAGAGCAAGAGGTGGTGGTTTAAGATTTGGTGAGATGGAACGTGATTGTTTAATTGCATATGGTGCATCAATGATTCTAAAAGATAGATTGCTTGATGAATCTGACAAATCTGACATCTTTGTATGTGAGAGATGTGGTTTGGTAGCTTATCATGATGTGAAACAAAGAAAATATGTTTGCAGAGTATGTGGTGATAAAGCCAAAGTTTCCTCAGTATCTGTTGCATATGCTTTCAAATTATTATTACAAGAAATGCAAAGTCTAAATGTCGCACCTAGACTTTTGATAAAGGAGAAACTATAATGTCTGTTCAAGCAATTAAAGCAATTGATGGAATTCGTTTCTCAGTTTGGTCTCCAACTGAAATTAGAAAATATTCTGTTGCTGAAATTACTGCACCAGAAACATATGATGAAGATGGAATGCCTGTACAAGGAGGTTTAATGGATGGACGTTTGGGAACACTTGAACCAGGTCAAAAATGTCTTACATGTGGAAATACAGCTGCTAGATGTCCTGGTCATTTTGGTCATTTAGAATTAGCAGAGCCTGTTTTGCATATTGCATTTATTGATAACATTCACAAATTATTACAATCAACATGTCGTTCATGTGCAAGAATTAAAGTTCCTCAAGAGGATTTGGAAATCTTTAGAAATATTAAACAAAGACAAGCAGCATATACTGTAATCTCTCAAAAAAGAATTCCTGAACAGATTATTGAGAAAGCAAAAAAAGCAAAAGAATGTCCTCATTGCGGAAAAACACAATACGAATTAATTTTCACAAAACCAACCATCTTTGTAGAAAAAACTGAGATTGGTGAACATCGTTTATTGCCAATTACAATTAGAGAAAGATTTTCACAAATTACTGATGATGATCTTCAACTATTATCTTATGATCCAGTTACAGCTAGACCAGAGTGGTTCATTCTACAAGCATTTCCTGTACCTCCAGTTACTGTAAGACCTTCCATTATCTTAGAAACCGGAATTCGTTCTGAAGATGATTTGACACACAAAATGGTTGACATTATCAGAGTGAATCAAAGACTCAAAGAAAGTAAAGATGCAGGAACTCCTCCATTAATTGTTCAAGACTTAGTTGATTTACTTCAATATCATACAACAACATATTTTGATAATGAGGTATCTGGAATTCCTCAAGCTCATCACCGTTCTGGACGTCCACTAAAAACACTTACACAAAGACTAAAAGGTAAAGAAGGAAGATTTAGAGGTTCATTATCTGGAAAGAGAGTAGACTTTTCTAGTAGAACTGTTATTTCACCTGATCCTAACTTAGATTTGTCAGAAGTGGGAGTTCCAGAAACTGTAGCTATGAAGTTAACAATTCCTGAAATTGTTACTGAATGGAACATTGAAAGAATGAGAAAATTAATCATAAATGGTCCTGAAAAATTCCCTGGTGTCAATTACATAGTAAGACCAGATGGTGTAAAAATTAGATTAGACTTTGTAGAAGACCGTTCAACTATTGCTGAAACAATTGAGATAGGTTATCTTGTTGAAAGACATTTAGCTGATGGTGATATTGTCATGTTTAACAGACAACCATCACTTCACCAAATGTCTATTATGGCTCACTATGTTAGAGTACTTCCAGGAAAGACTTTCAGATTACATCCTTCAGTATGTCCTCCATACAACGCAGACTTTGATGGCGATGAAATGAATTTGCATGTACCACAAAGTGAAGAGGCAAGAGCAGAAGCAATTCTACTTATGAGAGTTCAAGATCAATTAATCTCTCCAAGATATGGTGGTCCTATCATTGGAGCATTAAGAGACTTTGTCACTGGTGCTTATCTTTTAACAAAAGATGGAACTACTCTTACTGTTCAAGAATTTTCTAATCTTGCAATGTTGGGTGGATATAATGGTCCATTACCAAAACCTGCAACCAAAACTAAAGATGGTGCTGCATACACTGGAAAACAATTATTTTCACTATTCCTTCCAAAAGATTTCAACTATGTCATTACATCAAAATGGTCAAAGGGAACAAAAGGTCAACAAAAAGACGTTGTTATTAAAAATGGTGAATTAATCTCTGGTGTAATTGATAAATCATCAATTGGTGCAGAGGAGCCTGAAAGTGTGTTACATAGAATTGCAAAAGATTATGGTAATGCAGTTGGAAAAAGTTTCTTGAATTCAATCTTGGTAATGGTCAAACAATTCATTACTCACTATGGATTTAGTTATGGTTATGGTGACTTGATTGTTGCTGATAAAGATAAAGAACAAATTCTAAACGATATTGGTGAGACATACTCAATTGTTGACGATTTAACTGATCAATTTGAAAAAGGTACTCTAAAACTTACAAGGGGTATGAGACCTGAAGAAGCTCTTGAAGCATACATTGTAAATGAACTAGGAAAAGCAAGAGACAAAGCTGGTTCTACTGCTAATGACTCACTTCCTGCAGATAATGCAGGAAAAATTATGGCTACAACTGGTGCTAGAGGTTCATCATTAAATGTTGGACAGATGGCTGGTGCACTTGGTCAACAATCAAGAAGAGGAAATAGATTACATGATGGTTACAATAACAGAGCATTAACTCACTATCCAGAACATGATAAAAATCCTGATGCACACGGATTTGTAAAATCCAATTACAGAGATGGATTATCTGCACTTGAATTCTTCTTCCACGCAATGGGTGGTAGAGAAGGTCTTGTTGATACTGCAGTTAGAACTCAGCAGAGTGGTTACATGCAGCGTAGATTAATCAACGCATTAGAACACATTAGATTAGAATATGATGGAACTGTGAGGGATCCACACGGTCACATTGTTCAGTTCTTGTATGGTGAAGATGGAATTGATGTCCAAAAGAGTGATCATGGTGAAGCATTTAACCCAAGTAGATTAATTGAATCCCAAACAATTGTTGATTCTGGAAAGAAAGCAACAAAAGATGAAATTGAAACTCTGGCAAAGAAGTACACAAAAACATTCAATCCTAGATTGACAAAAATGGTTTCAGAAGCTCTACTTGATTCAAACTTATCTAAAGAAGGAGTAGAAGCAGTATGCAAGAAAGGTTTACTGTTATACAACAAGGCAAAAGTTGAACCAGGACAAGCTGTAGGAATCATCACTGCTCAATCTATTGGTGAGCCAGGTACTCAAATGACCTTGAGAACATTCCACTTTGCAGGTATCAAAGAGAGAAACGTTACTTTGGGTCTTCCAAGATTAATTGAACTCGTTGATGCAAGAAAGAAACCTGTTACTCCAACAATGGATATCTATCTTGATGAAGAATCAAAGAAATCAAGAGAAAAAGCAATTGATGTTGCAAGAAATGTTTTGCAAACCAAAGTTTCAGCATTATTAGCAGATAATGAAACTGATTATTCTACACAAATCAAACTAGTAATCAGTGAAAATAGATTGAGAGAACGTGGCTGTACAATTGGTGATGTAGAGGCAGCATTGTCTTCTAATAAAAAATTCAAAATTGAAACCACTGGTGAATTACTAACTCTAAACCTTACTGAAGAATCTGATACTGCAACTGTAATTGCAATTAGAAACAAAGTTCTTAACACAACTGTAAAAGGTGTACCTGATATTGAACGTGTTACACTAGTTCAAAAAGATGATGAATGGGTGATTCAAACAACTGGTTCAAACATTGCTAAAGTTTTAGAAGTAAAAGGAATTGATAAGACAAATGTTCGAACAAACAATGTCTTTGAGATTGCAGGTACCTTAGGTATTGAAGCTGCAAGAAATGCATTGATAAATGAATTAAAAGGTACTCTAGAAGATCAAGGTCTTGAAGTTGATAATAGATACATTATGTTAGTCGCTGACTTGATGTGTTCTCGTGGTTACATGCAACAAATTGGAAGACACGGAATTGCTGGAACTAAAGATAGTGTTTTAGCAAGAGCAGCATTTGAAATTACTGTCCCAACTATTGCACACGCAGCTTTAGGTGGTGAAATAGAACAACTAAAGGGAATCACAGAAAATGTAATTGTTGGTAGTAACATTCCAATTGGAAGTGGTACTGTTGACTTGTACATGCAAGTTTCAAAGAAAAAATAAATCGTGAAAAATAATGGCTGATGAAATAAACAATTTGATGGCAAATAACAAAGGAAAAACTGTCTTACTTCGATTGAGAAATAACAAAACTATTACAGGCGTACTGGAAGATTTTGATATTCATATGAATTTGACTTTGGAAAATGCTGAAGATATTACCGATGAAAATAAAATCAAAATCGGTAAAACACTATTGCGTGGGGATAACATCTTGGCAATTTCTCTTCCTGATGAAGAGTCCTAAGTCATAAATTCAATAAATTACTACAAATCATTGTGTTAGATTTACTTTTAATATCTGCCTTACTTCCTTTTGCATTTGGTCAAGAGATTCCAATCTTTGATGAACCATATGCCCCCATATTTTTTGACAAACCTGTTTATTCTTGGACTGATAAAATTAAAATGAAAATTATTGCACCAAGTTGGAATTCAAATAAAAATCAAATAGATTCAATTGGCAATTCTGAATCCCATTCAATAAAAATTTCAAGCAGAAGTCATACTTTGGAAAATTACAAGTTTACTGAAACGGATACATCTAGTGGTGTTTTCACTGGAGAAATAATTCTAACTGGATTTTCACATGATGTTGATGGTGATGGAATCAGTGATACAAATCCATCTACACGTGGAAGTGGACCCACAGATGGATTTTTACAAACTGAAAGAGATACGAGTATTTCGGTTTCATTTGAGTTTGCTGATGGTGTGGTATTGGTTGAATCAGTCCCTATTAATTGGAACAAAGGTACAATTGAATTTTCTAAAAAAAATTTTTACTTTGATGATTTAATTGAAATAAAAATTATAGATGCTGATATGAATTTGAATCCTGAATCAATAGATAGAATATCATTTACAGTTTTTTCTGATTCTGATAATGGAGGATTACTTTTAGATGCAATTGAAACTGATGAAAATTCTGCAAGATTTTATTATTCAATTCAACTTACTGAAAATTCTTCATCAGGAAATCAATTGCATTCTCAAATTGGAGATAAAATTTATGTAAAATATGATGATTACACCCTGCCTAATCCATTTTCAATATCTGATAATATTGAAATTATAGATACTGCAATAATTGAAAATCCTACGGCACCAATTAATCGAATTTCTTCAAATCCTGTACAACTGGTAAATAATTTAGGTTCTCCACTTAAATCCATAACCTCTAATCAACAAATCCAAATTGTTGGACAAATAGAAAATAAGCAAGAGTTTAATCAAAATTTTATTTACATTTTTCAAGTAAAAAATTCCATGGATTATGTTGAATCAATTTCTTGGATTCAGGGAGAACTTTCAGGATTCCAAAAACTTGATTTATCTCAATCATGGATTCCTGAGAATCCTGGAAAGTATCAAATTGAATCTTTTGTTTGGAATTCATTTAATGATTTCTTGCCCTTATCTGATTCAAGTATAAACATAGTTTTAGTTGAATGAAATTCATTCATTATTTTTGAATGTGATTTTCAATAAACCTATAAAGCCCTCTATAGAGGATCGATTTAGATATACATGAGCAAAATACTTGAAAAAAATCTAAAAGATGCAAGAAAAGAAGGAACTCTAATCATGGGTTCTAAACAAGTATTACAATCAGTCAAAAATTCAAAACTAATTGTATTGTCTCAGTCTGTTGAAAAACAAATTTATGAAAAAATTGAAACCGATGCAAAAAACGAAAAAATCCCTCTAGTCAACTTTCAAGGAACTTCAGTCGCACTGGGAAAATTATGCGGCTTACAATTTAGAATGTCCTCTATTTCATTCAAATCCATTGATGATGCTAACATCAAATCAATCTTAAAGGATACCGAAACTGAGAATTAAAATGATTCAATTATTCATCTTAGATTTAAATGAGAGACTTTTTGACTGGAGATAAAGAATCACTATGACACAATCTATCAAACTAACAACTGATCAAATGAGAATGATGTCTTTGTTTCAAAATGTTACTGGTGCAACTGCTAGAGATTGTGTTGAAGATGAAAAACAAGATAGAGTAATTTTTGTTGTAAATACAGGTAAAATGGGATTGGCTATTGGTAAAGGTGGAATGCACATTAAATCATTACAAAATATTGTTAAACGAAATGTCGAACTTGTTGAATATGATGAGGATCCAGCAAAATTCTTGTCTGGTTTATTGAATTCAAAATTAATATCTGAAGTTAAGATTAATACTCGTGCTGATGGTACAAAACAAGCCATTGTTCTAGTTGATCCTAGAAAGAAAGGTATTGTTGTGGGTAGAGAAGGACGTAATGCTGAGAAGGCTAGAATGCTGGCAAAACGATATTTTGATATAACTAGTGTATTGATTAATAGTCCTGAAAGACAAACAATGGAGATATAGAAAATGAGAAAATCACCTTTAGGCTTATTTGCAGGTAGAGTTCTAACAACTAAAAAAAAGAGACAGAGATGGGCAATTTCTACATACAAAAGAAGAAAATTAGGAATTGACAAAAAAGCAGACCCACTAGGAGGTTCACCTCAAGCCAAAGGCATTGTTTTAGAAAAAGTTGGCGTTGCTGCAAAACAGCCAAACTCTGCAATTAGAAAATGTGTTAGAGTACAACTAATAAAAAATGGAAAAACTGTTACTGCCTTCTTGCCAAGAGACGGTGCAATGAACTTTATTGATGAACATGATGAAGTACACATTCAAGGAATGGGTGCAACACAAGGTGGTGCAATGGGTGATATTCCTGGTGTTAGATTCAAAGTTTTCAAAGTTAATGGAACTTCATTACATGAACTAGTTATTGGCAAGAAAGAAAAACCAAGGAGATAACAAAATGGCTGAAACTAAAAATTTACTATTGTTTAGAAAATGGGATTTATCTAATATTGAAATCAAAGACCCTGGATTAAAAACTGCAATTTCACTTAGAAAGCAAATTCTTCCTTACACATATGGTAGATCTGCCTTGAAGAGATTCAATAAAGCCGATGTAAACATTGTTGAAAGATTAGTAAACAAAACAATGCACTTTGGTAAAAAATATGCTAAAAACACTGGTAGAATGACTGGAAAAAAAGCCAGAGTTCTTAATCTTGTAAAAACATCATTTGATATCATGGCATTAAAAACTGGACAGAATCCTGTAGAATTGTTAGTTAGAGCAGTTGAAAATTCTGCTCCAAACGAAGATACAACTAGAATTGTTTATGGTGGTACTGTTTATCATGTTTCAGTTGATGTTGCTCCAATTAGACGAGTTGATTTAGCTTTGAAATTCATTTCAGATGCGATTAAAGAATCAACTTTTTCAAATCCAAAACCCATTGAGGAACACATGGCTGAACAAATAATGCTTGCAGCCGCAAATGACCCAAATGCTCCTTCTGTAAAGAAGAAGAATGAACTTGAAAGAATCGCACAAGCATCTAGATAAGTTTATTTTAATTTTTGATAGCCCGAGGCAGATTCGAACTGCCGTCTCCGCCTATCCACTCTATGATCCAGAGGGCAGAATCCTTGACCGCTAGACTATCGGGCTACTTTTAAAAATTGAAATTCTTTAGAATATATTCATTTGTTGAAATTATTTTTGTCTAACTTCATGAATCACTGTTGCGTAATCACAAGTGGTCTTCACTCTCATATAGGGAATTAATCTATAATGTATTGAATACAAATTTCCTTCTTTAAGTAAAATTCCTTTTTGAATTAAAGATGCTAGTCCCCTAGATGGAACATTAATCGATAAATTATTTTCTTCACATATTTTATCTCTTTTTTCTTGAAATTGTTTCAAAGTAAATGACACATCATTAATTTCTAAAATCAATGGCCACACAATTTCTGACCACACAAATCTTCTATTTTGTGTAGCTGAAGCGTATTTTCCCTTTTCACTCAACATTAATAACATATGCAAATCATGTTATAATTTATTGTCATTTAATGAAATTGAAGAATCTCTTACTCTGTTAAAAAAGAATTGGAGCATTGATCCAATTTTAGAAAATTTCATGCTTGGAAAAATTTCTGATGTTTCAGATAAACAAATCAAAATTAAAGATGTAATTTTTCACTTACCTTATCTAAATTCTGAAAAAAAATTCATTCTCTGGAAATGTTTTTGGCCTGATTGTCATAATTGTTGTGAGCGTCAAGGTCGATTACCATTAACTTCTGATGATTTAATTACAATTGGAAAAGGTCTCAAATATCAAAAAACTTCTGATTTTATTAAAAACGAAACACTTACTGTAACTTACAATGAACCAGGTCCATCTGGCCAAATGACAACCATGACTACAATAAATTTAAAACGAAAAATTGATGAAAATGAATCTGAAGATGGAACTCACATAAAATGTAGATTTTTGAATGATGAGGGAGGTTGCTCAATGCATCCGGATAGACCTGGTGTGTGCTACCTATATCCATTCTCAACATGGTTAGAAAATGAAAAAGGAAAGCCTAGAATCCATGCAACATACCAATTTACTGGTGATTGTCCTGGTTTTTATCTTTCAGACTATACTGATGAAATGAAAAAAGAGTTTCAGGAATATTCAGAAATTATTTATCAATATAATATGGCTTCAACAAGAACAAATAGAGAAGGTTTTGGTTCAGTAAATTTCTCTTAAGCTTTTGCCACTTTAAGCAAATCTGCAATTTTGATATCCATTCCAAACCTATCTTCATTCTTTTTCATGTATCTGAATATTGCAAAAAAGTCAGGAAGTGATTTGAGGAAATTGAAATCTTTTTTAATTTTAGCTCTTACAAAATTGAAAACCTTAGCATACACTTTGTAATGTTCTTCAACTGCTTTTTCATAAGCTTTGAAATCATGCATATTTTCAATGAATAATTCAACACATTGCATGGATGGGATAATTCCTTCACCAAGCAAAGCATATACAGTGCCAATTGATTCTCCTACACCTACAACTTTACCTGAGTAATATGGTTTGCATCTGTCTGGTGTTGCTAATCGGATTGGTCTACCTTTGGTTTTCACTACTTTACCTCCATGTTTTTTTAGAAATTCATCGGTAGCTTTGATATGTTGTTTATTGTAGTCACCTGCACCAATATGTGCCCATTTTTCACCTAATGGGAAATACCAAAAATATCCAGACATTCCTGGAAATGGCTCTATGTAAAAATCATCATATGGTACCTTGTCTTCATATTCAACTTTGTATTCATAAGTAGGTAAAAAGAAATCTTCTTTTAATTTTGGTAAATAGACTCTATGAAATCCTGTACAATCAACAATCATGTCATATTCTTTTTCTAGTTCTTCTAAAGAAGGTGGTTTTCCATAGATAATTTTTGAATCTTTGATAAAATCTTTGATCAATCCAATTTTATTGTAAGTACAGAGTCCATGTAATCCGATATCAAATTTTACTCCGTCATTCATCTTCACATGCATATTTTTTCCATCATGAATTAGAAAATCATTAAAATCTCTACCTGTTTTTTTACAATATTCTGATAAAATTGGTTTGATAGTTCCCCATGCACAAATAGAGTCATGTCTTTCTTGCGGATTTAATTCATAACCTACAACTTCGTGTTCAGAGTCCTTTAGTCTCGCCATGAGGTAAGAACCGGCAACACCCATTCCCATTACTGCAATTTTCAAAGCATTTTGAATTCATTTCAGTGTAATAAATAGACTATCTGGAGATAAATTTTTTAGCACTAGTTATTCAAAATACCACTAGTTAAATAATATTGGCGCCAAATGTCAATGGAAAGACAAACTGTCATCTGTTACTAACGTTTCAGATCTTAAGTTGCTGTCGTCGATTACCCTTGGTATCGACCTTAAGCAGAGATGTCGCTCTACGCCATTGAGGTTTGAGCCTTAATCTCAGGTGTCTTTTCATTTACATTAAATTTGGTATGACTCTGGAAAAAACATGGATGTTTTTGAAGCACTAAAAACTAGACGTGCAGTTAAAAAATTTGATCCTTCTCATAAAATGAGCACTGATGAAATCAAAACTTTACTAGAACACGTAATTCTTTCACCAACAAGTTACAATCAACAAAATTGGAGATTTATTTTTACTACTGAGCAGGAGATTAAAAATAAAATTTCAATTGCTGCCAAAGATCAACCTCAACCAAAAGATGGTTCTCTTGTAATTGTATTGTGTGCAGATTTAGATGCTTGGAATAAAGATCCCACTAGATATTGGATGCATCATCCACCAGAAAGACGAGAACTAGTAAAAAAATCTCTTGAAGTCAAGTACTCTAACAATCCTCAAAATATTAGAGATGAAGCAATTCGTTCTTGTAGTATTGCTGCTCAAAGTATAATGTTGGCTGCAAAACATATGAATTTAGATTCCTGTCCCATGATAGGTTTTGATTATGAAAAATTAGCAGAGATAATTAAACTCCCAGAAAATCACATCATCGCATTAATGGTAGTGATTGGAAAGCGAATCGGAGAACCAATGAGTAGAGGTGGACAACTTCCATTAGATGAAGTTGCATTTGAAAATTCATTTTGAATTAAATCTTGAGAATAAAAATATAGAAAATTAGTACATGGTACCCATTTTCTTTCTTTTTCTAACATCCTTTTCTACGGATTTATTTTTGTTTGAATAATCATAATCTGGATAAAGATTCATGAATCTTTGATCAAGTGATTCTTCAAACTCTTCGTTAATCTCATCATTATGAGACATTATTATCAAATCAACGATTCAAGAACCATGATATTAACACTCCTTTTTTGTAAAATTTTTGTTTTAATGAAATTATAAGAACATGAGATAACAACTTTATGTTTAAAATTACAAAATTTGATATGGATTTTATTTGTAAAAACTGTTCAAAATTATTTTCAAAAGAACCCAATACGGAAATCTGTAATGATTGTATGGAATTAAAACTGAGTTTGCTAAGAGAGCTCCAAATCACGGAACAAAGAATTACAAAACTTCAGGAGCATCAAGATTCTTTACCCAATTTCGATAAAAATTCAAACAATGAAACCAATAGAAGATTGACTAAAAATCTGGAACAACTAGACAAAAAAATGAATTTAATTAAAATGGAATTACAAAAACTAGATTCTAATATATAGAAAGAAATTTTATTGATAAAATTAATTTATTGTATGGAAGAAATATTTGTCTATTGTAATGTCTGTAATAAAAAAGCTAAAGCATTGATATTGACAAAACATCCTAAAGAAGAAAATTCTAGTAAAAGATATGGTATGGTTAGAATTCTTCAACATAACATTGGTTTTCGAAAAAGTTGTTCAAATACTTCTCAAATGAAAGCATTAGTGGAATCTGATACTAAAGATAAGAATGGAATATTGATTTAATTTTAAAAATTATATTTGTTGTACTCAAGACTTTTTTATGAATTGTTTTGTATGTGGTACAAAAAAAGAAGATTTTGAAGTCTGGACAAATAAAATTGTAATAGGTGCAACATATGATTCAGAATTTCAAAATAATGATATTATCAAAAAATTACCCAGTGATGGAGTTATCTGTCATAAATGCATTAAGAACATTGAAGTAATTGTAGATTTTAATAGAGAAATCAAGTCTGATTCTGATTGATTTTTACTCTATCAATATTGCAGGTTTGAATGGTCTTGCATGTTTTGATTTTCCTTTTGGATCATAAATGTCAGAATCATTCTCTGAATATACTTCGATATCTACACCGAATTCTTTTTTTCCAATATCTGAAAGTTCTGATTTCAAGAATTTTTTCTCATCAAAATTTTCAACATCTAGTTTCATCTTCTTTATTTCTTCAGACTCTGAGTGTAAATCCTTGATGGTTTTTTGAACAAAGTCTGGCATTTTTTTGGCATCAGTTGTTTTTGGATCTGCAATTAATTCTTTCATTACAACTCCCATGTTGTTTTGCCCGCTTACCATGATGCTGAGAATCTTACGATAAATCTTGGATTTTACTTCATCTGAATTTACATAGATTACAACTTTCTTTGGTGAAATCTTTGTGACCCTGATTATATTTGAAATATCCTCTATTGTGTTTTTGAGTAATTCTTCAGATTGAATGGAAGATGCATCTATCTTGTCAATAGAAAATTTTGGCCATTGTGATTTTGAAACCATTTCTGTATTTCCTAGTTTCTCCCACATTTCTTCTGCTACATGAGGTGCAAATGGAGACAACATGGCAACCCTGATTGAATTGATTTGATGTAAAATTCCTGAAATGTTTTTCCTTCCTTTTGCTCCGGCTCTTTTTGAATACCAACTCAAATCAGATTCAAATGTAAATAATATGTCATGTAATGCTTCACGTAATCTCATCTTTTCCAAAGCTTCTGTGATTTCAGCAATTTTATTCTGGGTTTTAGATAGAATCCAAACATCTTCTGCCTGCAATTGATCTATTTCTATATTTTTTAGACCAGAACATGTCTCTAACAATGATTCTAATTTGTTCTGAATTCCTGAAACTGAATCCATGTTAAAATCTGCATCTTGGAGTAACTCAGCTGATGAAATTATTGCCAATCTAATTGGATCTGCTCCATGTTCTTTGATTGCTGAGCGTAACGGAATGATATTTCCCATACTTTTAGACATTTTAGCTCCATTCATCATCACACTTCCATTAACAACAATTTCTTGTGGCCACAAATTCTTTTCAAATATTGCAACATGATTAAGAACAAAAAATGACAAGTGGTTCTGAACAAGATCACGTCCAGAATGACGTGAATCAACTGGATAAAAGTATGAAAATTCCTTTTTAATTGTGTTAATTATGTCCTCAGAAAGTTTTGATGTGTTTGCAACTTTGACAATATCTCCTTTATCTAACAAAATATAATCAAAGAACTCTCTTGAAAGATTCTCTGGACTTACTGTTCCATCATTTACGAATCGTGAAATGGTGTAATATGCCATGTAGATTACACTGTCTGATAAAGACTCTACAATCCAATCATTGTCCCAAGGTAGTTTAGTTCCTAATCCCTGTTGTCTTGCACAAGCTCGTTCATGGAGCCAATCAATTACTTCAACAAATTCAGTCTTGATATTGTTTGGTAAAATATTCATTTCATCTAAACAATTTCTTGCTAATTCTTTCCATTCTTCATCTCCATAATTCAAAAACCATTGATTGTTCAATACTTTGACAACACATTCAGCTCCACAACGACATCTAACAGGTGCATTCTCTAATACTGGGAACTTTTCTAAATGTCCATTTTCTTGCAACCAAGAACGAATCTTATCTCTTCCAAACTGTACCTTTTCCCCATTAAACTCTAAACATTTCTCGTTTAACTTACCGTCAGTAAACTCTTTGAGATATAATTCCTTAGTGGCTTCTTCTAGCTTTTCATCAGACTGGTCTGAAACTCCCATCTTTTCACAAATCTCTTTGGCTGGAATGGGTCCATAGCCTTCGGTCACAATTATTGGAATAGGTTCTAATTTTGAGGCTAATTCGTGTCCGTTTGCCTTCAAATCCATCAGTGCCTGATAGTCTTTCGGAGCGTGGGCAGGAACTGACATTACCAGTCCTGTTCCCATGCTAGGTTCTACAAATTCAGCAGGCAATACTGGAATTTCTCTTCCATCGTGATTTGTTGCCGTTTTTCCAATGATCTCTTTTCCTGGGACCTCTCCAGTAATCTCTACATTTTTCTCAAAGAAAGAAATTTTCTTTGCACACTCTTCAGATAAAATCCATTCTTGTCCGTCAACAATTGCTTTTTTGTAAATTGTATTTGGATTGACCCAGAGATTTGTTATACCGAAGATGGTTTCAGGGCGTAATGTTGTAATTGGAAATATTGAATCACCAAGCTTGAATTTAATCAAGAAATTTTTGTCATCTATCTTTGGTTCAACATCTCCCATTGTGTCGTGTTGTGATACTGGATTTTGATCAACTGGACACCAACCAACTGGATGACTACCTTGAATGATTCTGCCTCTTTCTTTTAGAGTTGTAATCTGCCATTCAATAAATTTCTGATAACCTGGAACAATTGTGGTGAATTCTCTTCTCCAATCAATGGAATAACCCATCTCTATCATTCCTGATTTAATTTCTTCATGAAAATAATCTGCAATCTTTATTGGTTCAACAAATGTCTTGATTGCATCTTCAGGAACATGGTAAATATTTCTTAAACCATCTAGTATTTCTTTTTCTCCTGCTTCAATTCTTTTTGCCATTCCAAGTACTGGAGTTCCAGTATAATGAAATCCCATTGGAAATAATACATTGTATCCTTTCATTCGATTAAATCTTGCATGAACATCAGCTAGCGTGTATGTTCTACCATGTCCAATATGTTGGGGAGAGTTTGGATATGGATAAGCTACAGTAATGAATTTTTTTGGTTTATCATTTGGATTAGTTTCAAAGTCTTTGCTTTCTTGCCATTTATTTCTCCATTTGTTTTCTATTTCTGTCCAGTTTAACGTCATTGTATCACCCAAGAATCATTAATTTTGCTTTGGCTATAGCATCGTCTTTTTTAGATGTGTCTTTTCCTCCACCTTGAGCAAATTTGGCATCGCCTCCACCTGAACCTCCTAAAATTGAGGCTATCTCCTTGGCAATTTGACCAGAATCAATACCTGATTGCTCTCCTGCATACACCAAAACACGTACTGTTGGACCTGCTTCGAAGATTCCACAAAATGCTGCAGTTGGGTCTTTAGCAACCAACTTTTTTCCAAGGTTCTGGTGAAAGAAATCATCATAATCTGGATTTGACGTAAAACATAACTTTCCTCTAGTAAAAATTCCGTCTCCCTCTACTGATTCTCCAGCTAAAATTTTATCTATCAAGATAGGAATTTTTTCTCTTGCTTTGGCTTTATTTTCTTCACGCTGTTTTTCTAGATGTTCTTTGGCAACAGCTTCTTCAGCTTTTCGTTTTAATTCTGCTTCTTGTTGTTTTTCATATTCAAATGCGGTTGGTCCTGATACAAACTCTAAACGAACCACACCATCTTGAATTCTTTTTGTCTTTGTGATTTTGATTAATTCAATATCTCCAGTCTTTTTTACATGTGTTCCCCCACATGCTTCAACGTCCATGTCTTCAATGGACACAATTCTGACAGCTTTAACTGGTACAACACCTCCCTGGTAAATTCTAAACCCATAAGTTTGTTCAGCAGTACCTCTATCATAGTAATCAATATTGACGTTAAGATTTTTCTTTACCATTTCATTTGCAGTATCTTCAATCTTTTTCACTTCATCATCAGAAAGTGATGAGTGATGTGTGATGTCCAACCTAGCATGGTCATCATCTTTGAATGCAGAATGTTGCCAAATCCATGAACCCAAGACTTTTCGAGATGATGCATTTAGAATGTGAGTACTGGTGTGATTTTTGGTAATGTTAGAGCGACGTATCTCATTGACTTTACATGAAACAATATCTCCTTCTTTTGGAACTCCTCCTTCAAGCTTGTGTACAATAATGTTCGCATGCTTGTCTACATCCAAGACATTGAAACCTCCGATGGTGCCGTGGTCAGGTTCTTGTCCTCCACCTCGTGCGTAAAATGAAGTTCTATCCAGTATTATCATATCATCAATCACTTTGAGAACTTTTGCTTCAAACTCCATAGGGTCGTCCTGATAAAATAATGGTTCAGTTTCAGGAATTCCATCTAATGGTAATTGTGCAATTACTTTTTTCTTATCGGATTGATGTAAATCAGATAATTTGCTATAAAATGATGAAGGTATCTCTTGAATTGCATTTACTTCTTTAAGATACTCTGGTGTTATTCCATCTGATTCATAAAATGTAATTAGTTCATCTACTGATGGAATTCCTTTCTCTTTGATTTTATCAGCTTTTTTCTTCATATGCACTTTGGATTCTTCATATCTTGTTGATTCTAATTTCAAAATTGATTTAACATCATCTCTTTTCTCATCAAGTTCTGGATATGTGTCCTTGAGATAATCTATATGCAAATCAATCAGTTCATCAATATCTAATTTCAAATTTAATTTTGAAACTGTAGCATTAATTCTACGTAACATCATTCTTAGATTGTATCCTCCGCCAACATTACTGGGTAACGCACCATCAGTAATTGCAAAGATTAGAGTTCTCAAATGATCTGCAATTAGATACATTCCCTCTAGTGGTGTAATCATCTTTTGGACTTGCTCATCAGAAATTCCAGCATTTTTCACTGCGAGTCTTCTGACTTGGTTAAGGTCATCGTAATGATCAATCTCTTTAGCAATCTCTGTAAAGTATTTGCGTAATACATCTGAATCAGAATCAATTCCAATTGTATCAAATAACTTTTGATTAATTGGACCAAAGCAGCAATCGTAGGCAGTAGGAGTTCCCATTGTTATCCATGCAAATCTCTCTAGTCCTGCACCCATGTCAATAACACGTTGGTCAAGAGTTGTATGCTTTCCTAACTCTCCTTGGAATTCAGTGAAGACGGCGTTTCCAAGCTCTAATCCTCGAACAAAATATTCTAATGATGGACCAAAAGAACCACCTCCTGCCCATACATCTTCAACAAATACAACTTCCTCTTTGTTAATACCGAATTGCTCTGTAAGTAATCTATAATCCAAATCTACACATTCATCTTTCCAGTATCCACCCAAATCAGGAACACTATGTTGTCCAATCATACAAAATGATGAAAAGTGTCTTCCAGTTACCCCGACATTCTCCAAATCCTTAAACCTCAAACAAGTTTGAGGAACAACTAACGGATTTGCAGGAAATTCAAAGACTACCTTAGAACCCATTACTCTTTGAAAGTCCACAATTGATGCAATTGTGAAATACAAATCATCTCGCCAACGACAAACAACAGGGTAACGACTAACTGATGAGTGGTTATTTCTTGTGAAAAACTCTTCTACCTGCTTCCATGAATTTGTGTAATCAAATCTCTTGGTTGTTGGTGGTTCTCCAATGAAAGAATAAGTGTCTAAACCGTCATCTGGACATAGGTCTCTGTCTGCATTAAGAGTCCAAAAAAATCTCCCACATTTGGCACATGATTTTCTTACAAATCCCTTTTCTTGGAATAGTTTTACGTTATAGTATTTGTCAGGATCTGCGGAAAATTCTTTTAGAATTTCTTTTTTGTCCAATGTTGATGCCTGACATTTCCCGATATTAAGAACTGTCGATTAAAATTGGATTAATTTTTCAATACTATCATGGAGGCAGCATATTTTGATGGGAAAAAGATGATTTTTGATCCTAATTATCCTGACCCTGGACCTGATGAATCATTAATTCGTGTTAGTTTAGCTGGAATATGTGGAACTGATTTAGAAATTTTAGATGGATACATGCAATATGAGGGAATTTTGGGTCATGAATTTGTTGGAGTTGTAGAAAAATCTCAAAATAAAAATCTGATTGGAAAAAGGGTTGTAGGCGAGATTAATGCTGGTTGCATGATTTGTGATAGTTGTAAAAGAGGTATGGAAAGACATTGTCCAAATCGGACAGTTTTAGGAATTCTAAAAAGAAATGGTGCATTTGCTCAGTTTCTATCTTTACCTGAAAAAAATTTACATATTATTCCAGATTCTGTTTCAGATGAACAAGCAGTATTTATTGAACCACTAGCTGCTGCATTTGAAATTAAAGAACAAATCAATTTACAATCTGATTGGAAAATTGCTGTCGTAGGTGATGGAAGACTAGCCCAATTGATTTGTCAAGTCTTAAAATTATTTTGTCATAACATTACATGTTTTGGTCATCATCAAAAAAAATTGGAGATGTTAGAATCATTTGGTATTGACACAAAAACTTCAATTGATAAATCCCATTTTCAAATTTTTGATCTTGTTGTTGAAGCCACTGGAAGTAATTCTGGTTTTTCTGATACTATGAAATTAGTTAAACCAAGAGGAACTGTAATCTTAAAATCCACAATTGCTTCTAAAGAGAATCTTGATCTTACACCCACAATAGTCAATGAAATTACTCTAGTAGGCTCTAGATGTGGTTTGTTTAAACCCGCAATTGATTCACTTGCTTCAGGAGTAATTTCAGTAAATTACATGGTTGATTCCGTTTTCCCTTTGGAGAATTTCTCTGAAGCCTTTGAACATGCTAAAAAAGCAGGAGTTTTGAAAGTTTTTCTAAAACCATAGTGTGCTTTTAAAATTTCATTTTTTGCTTGTAGAAATAATACATTAAATACACAACTCACAAATCACTATACATGTTCGGAAAAAAACCTGATTTGAAAGAAGGAGTACATGTTTTTTCAGTTAAAAAAAATGGTGAATTTAATGATTTTATTTTTGGTGTTGTCACAGGAGTTGAAGGTAAGAAAGTAGGCATTAATGGAATAATCGTAAACCCTGTTGGATTAAAAAATAAAATTTCGCAGGGAAAAACTGGAGAACGTTCTCGTGAAATTTTGATGCATCCTAATCCTGACAATGTTGTACTTGCTTTAGTCTATAGGGTCGAACATGAAAATTTTACCGGTGTTTTAGATCTTGATTCTGATAAATGCGATCTTATTCCTCCAAAAATATACACTACAATAGATGGTTGGATTAGAGAATCTCTTCCCGAATTTATTAACAATGTTTTATCTCTTCCTGATGGTTCTGAACGAGATGAAGCAAAACGTGTATTGAGAAATAGAATGGATACCCTAACTGATAAAAATCTTAAACGTACATTGTATTCTGTTTGCAGAAGTTTAAAGATACTCTTCTAGTTTCTCACAGTAGTTTTATATTATCGGGTAAAAAAGTCACGATACAATGGAATATGTTTACGCTGCTTTACTTCTACACAAGCTAGACAAGGAAGTTAACGAAGCAAATATCTCATCAGTTGTTAAAGCATCTGGTGCAGATGTAAATGAAGCTCAAGTTAAAGCACTAGTCGCAGCCTTAGCTGATGTTAATATTGATGAGGCAGTCAAAGCCGCACCTGTTGCAGTTGCAGCCGCACCCGCAGCAGCCGGAGCCGCAGCAGACGCACCAGCAGCAGAAGAAAAGAAAGAAGAACCTAAAAATGAAGAAGCAGCCATGGAAGGATTGTCTTCCTTATTTGGCTAAAACAATTTTTTATTCATTTTAATTTTATTTTTCAAATTTTAATACTATGTTGATATCTCATCAATAGATGGTAGATTTTTCATTTGAAATTGATAAATTTATCAGCGTTTTAGATTATTTGGGAACTGTTGCATTTGCGTTTACGGGTGCATCCAAAGCAATATCTCACAATGCTGATATTTTTGGAATTCTTGTTTTATCTTCTGTGGTTGGAGTTGCTGGAGGAATAATTAGAGATGTAATTTTTGGAAAATTTCCAATTGCATTTTCAGATCCAATTTACATTTGTCTCACTGTGACTGTTGGAGTTGTTTTATTTTTCTTGTATCCTAAATTAAAAAAACATGTAACTACGTGGTTAATTTTTGACGCAATTGGATTGGGTGTTTTCTCAATTATTGGAGCATCAATTGCATTTTCAATTGTAGGTTTGAATTTTTTACCAATTGTTTTTGGAGGAGTTATTACTGCAATTGGAGGGGGAATCTTACGTGATGTTTTTGTAAGAGAGATACCTATTGTATTTGTAAAAGAAGTTTATGCTGTGGCAAGTGTGGTTGGAATACTTGTTTTTTATGTCGTTTTGTCATTAGGAATGGACATTCAAATTGCATCAGTAATTGGAATTGTTATTTCTACAGGAATAAGATTACTTGCTATAAAGTATAATTGGAATTTGCCTAGAGTAAAATCTTCTTAAGCAGGAGTGTAGCCTTTTGCTTGTCCTGCAACTGATCTTGCTTGAGCATCTGCTTTCTGTAAAATTTGCTCTTTAGTTTCATCTGTCATAAATCCTGATTCAACAGATAATGAGCGTGCATATTGAGCCGCTTTGGAGAGAATTTGTGATATGTTGTCAGATGTAATGTATGCTGCCTCAATTGATAATGACACTGCTTCTTGGTGAGCCTGTGAGAATTCGTTTCTAATTTTCTCAATATCGATAATCATCTCATCTTGGGCATATTTGAGACCCTCTTCTAGAGCTGTATAGAGTGTAATTCCTGCCTCTACTGGCTTGATGTCTAATTTACCTAAAATTGATGCTAATTTTTCATTAATTGCATCTCCTTTCTTTACTGGTGTTGTATCCTTGGAAATCCAGATAGTTCCTTGATCAATTTTTGTTGGGATTCCTGCTTCTTTGAATTCTGTGAGCATTGGACCTGGGGCAATTCCTGTATTTTTTGCAGGAACTATTACATCAATACTGGCAATATCTCCACCTCTAGCAGCCATCATTACTTTATTTTTAGCTAATAGGACATTGAGCTTAAATGGTGACATGTTTGTAAATAACAACATGCATTGACCTTTCAATTCATCAGCAATTTCTTTAATTCCAGGAATTTCTAAACTCTTTAAAGAAATTTTAGCAACTTTATCTTTAATACTAAAAAATAGAACTTCATCTTTGAAAGTTTTTCTTAATGGTAAAATTTGTGATGAACGAACTTTAGACATTTGAATTAATGCAACAGTTTGATATTGTTTTGGCAATTCTTGTAATTGCTGATACATTTGACTTTTCTTTTTTGGATAGGTTGTTCTATTTTCATGCATGTTTCTTCTTAACCTCTTGAGTTTGTTTAACTGGTTTTCCCATTGTAGTTTTAATCATAATTTTTTTCATATTTTTTTCTCCGTTTGGTAATTTTTTTTCTACTGCATTGATCACTGCTAATGCATTTACTGCCAAGTCTGAATCTTCCATTGATTCGTCACCAATTTTGCATGATACTGATAGTGATGCTCTGGTTCTTACTTTGATAGAAGATCTAAATCTTGATAGAAATGATTCAATTGGTGCATTAAATGGAACTGGTGTTGGCATCTTTCCTCTAGGACCTAATAGTTGACCTAAAGTTTTACCGACTACTGGCATAACTTGTGTATCTGCCAAAAAGAAATCATATTTGTTAATGAATTTTCTTGATTCCCTTTTGTTTGTTGCAAATTTATCTAATTCTTCAGTACCTACAACTGAATCGGCTTTTGCAGCTTTGGCTTTTTGACTCATATCTCCTGTTGCCATTACACATACTGAAGCGGGAGAACTTGTTTTTGGTAGTTCAACAACTTCGTTTAATGCAAAACCTTTCTTTACATCAATATCTTTGAAATTAAGAATTAACTCTACAGATTGTTTGAATTTTTTGGGTTTTGTTGCCTCTTTGGCACCTTTTACCATAGTCGTTAATTCTGTCTCTGTAATCATTACGAAAATTTCTCTTGATTGCCTACTTAAAATCGTTTAGAGGTAGGTTACAATCTCGCTTTTTATTTTAAAAAAATTTCATTTTTTGGCATTTTTTTTTGAAAATTAGGTTGAAAAATTTCACAAAACCTACATATATTCAAACTCCGGCATTTTTTTTGATATTATTGCACAAGTTTGATGAATTAGATATGCAGTTATTGTTTGAACTAACAAAGGATGCATCAATATCTGTACCGATCTTATCAAAAAAACTAGGGATTAATGCATCAGTTCTCTACAGCAGAATAAAACGTCTCTCAAAAAAGAAATTAATAAAAAAATTCACTGTAGATATTGATCATTCATTATTAGGAATCGGTGTCAAGGCAAATGTTGGAATAAACCGTGATCCAAAGTTTAAGGATTCTATTCATAAATCCTTCATGGAAACTCCTGAGGTGGTATCTATTTCTGAAGTTACAGGAAGATTTGATATTATCATTCAAGTATATTCGAAAAATCTTGAATCTTTACATTCTGTAGTGATTGAAAAAATAGGTAAAATTGAAGGAATTCAAAATACTGAAACATTTGTTGAATTACAAAAGACCAACAAGGATCCTGTATATCTAAACAATCTTTAGAACCACAGATATTAATATTGTAAATACTCTTGATGAACTATGAGTCAAGATAATCAAATTTTCTATTGTGAATTATCCAATAAAAAAAGAAAAGATATCTATGGAATTGATACTGCACAAGAGAAATCTGAAAAATCTATCTAAATTTTTCATTCTTGAATAATAAATTCATAAGTTCGACATTTTTTTGATTATTATGGATAAAAAAGATGCTTTAGTACTAGGTGCAATTTTTAGTATTGCTGGAACTGTGATTGGATTAACTGTGATGTTGGGAAATGGAATGATTGGAAATCCTTTTGATTAGAAATTTAAAATAGATTATATTTTTCACAAATTTTACAGAAAAATCATGCGTCCAATTATTCCCTTCTCCATTGTAATTGCAATTGGTATTGTTATTGCAATTTTGGCAAATTCTGATTATGAGGAATATTCAACTGAAAGGGATCAAAGAAATTTGCGAATTTCATTAGATGATTGTGATAAATTATTCCCTGAAGGCAATGAGAGAAATAACTGTATCACAAAATCAATTGAAACCTTTGGAACTGAATATCAAAAGAATCAATGGAAATTAAATACTAAATCACCATAACAGTACAATTTAATTTGAATTTAATTAAACCAATTTATGAAAACTGAATCCGAAGTTTTAGAATTTCGAAAAGATATCGAAAATCGACTAGTTAATTCTCAATCAATGGATGCCATGAAATACTATCAGGGTGTTTTACGAGCACTTGAATGGGTTGTAACTGGTAATGATGTTTAGATACATCTTCAATTACAAATCATTATGGATATTGAAAGATTAAGAGTAAAAAATGGTAGAAGTAAAAGATGTAAAGACTGTATTATTCATAGATGTGATTTAGATAATTGTATGTGCAGCTGTCACAAGTAAAATTTATTGGAATTTAGAATCCCATTTTCCATCATTAATTTCAGCAGTAATTTCTTTGGGTGTTTTTCCTTCTACTTTAACACCTAATGCAACACATGTACCTATGATGGTCTTTGCAACTGATTTTAATGATGATGCATATGATTTCTCTAACTTTGTATTTGCTACTTTAACAATTGAATCCATAGAAATATCTCCAACCCATTCTGTACCTGATGTACCTGAACCCTTTTGAATTCCTGCCTCTTTCATAATCAATGCAGCAGCTGATGGAATGCCAATTTCTATTTCGTATTTTTTAGTATCGCTGTTTACAATTACTGTGACTGGAACTTTCATTCCTTCAAAATCTTTAGTTTTCTCATTGATGGAATTAATTACTTCCATGATGTTTACTCCTAATGGTCCTAATGCTGGTCCTAATGGTGGTCCTGCAGATGCTGCACCGCCTGTTACTAAAGATGAAACTTTTTGTTCTCCCATAATTATCGCCTAATTTTTGAAAATTTAATCCTTCCTAACCCTCTGATGATAGTTTCAAGTAGTTTGCGTCAACTGTAACTGGCAATTGATATGATGCATCGAGTAAAACTACTGTTGCTTCTTCTTTATCTGCGTCAATACGAGTAATGGTGGCCTTCATTCCTTTAAATGGTCCTCCGGTAATTTCTACGACATTATCAACTTGTAATGTCGATACAGTTGATTTCTTTACAAGGTATCCTTCAATATCTTTGAATTCTAATTCTCCTCTTACCATATCTCTTACACCTCTAAGTTTTCCTCCTCCTAAACCACTAGTGTTATCTAGCGGTCTTTGAATTGCCAAAAAAGCATCATTTGGATTAACTGCTTCAATTATTACATATCCCTTAAGATCACTTATCCAAAGTACTGATTGAACATTTAGTTGATTTGCATTTACTTTAGCTTCAAGATATCTCATTACAACTTTTTCTTGACCTCCAGTGGTCTTTACTGCGTATAAGTGTGAATCTGTAGTTTGTGACATATTACCTTCCAAAAGTTACAACCGAAAATACAAACTGAATCGTAAAACCTATGGCACCTACACCGACAATTCCTAATAGAACTAATCTCAAATGTTGTTGATACTCATCTTTGTCAGGCTTTTTTGCCATTTTGATGGTGTTTGCCATATCCTTCAAAGTTTGCTTTGGGTTCATTGGTGGAAATTAATAAGGTGTCCTTATATCTCTTATCTCATGGAGCTATTAATCGCCTACCAAGAAGATCCTGCTGGCTTTAACATGGCAAAATTTCTCTCAAAAAATATGACCAAAGATAGTGAGTTATTTAGGGGTGAGTTTTATGATCTCCTCATAATTACCACTCCTGCAATTTCTGCTGATTGGATACATGAAAAATATGATTATGATGGTTATGTCTTTTTATCTAAACATGCTGCAGAATCTGGAGTTTTAGCTCTTACATGTCATAGTACGGGTAATTTTGGTGATGCTAAATTTGGTGGAAATTCAAAACAGGTTGCAATCCCTCACCCACAATTACAGAAATTCTATTTACAGACATTAAAGAAAAATGAAAAAAATTTTACTGATTTTGAAATAACCATTGAAGCTACACATCATGGGCCAACTGCTCTAAACAAACCTACAATCTTTATTGAAATCGGTACAACTCCAAAACAATGGACTGATGAAAAACTTTGTTCAGATGTGGCCCAATTAGTTCATGAAGTAATTTCTTCTAAAATTCCAGAATATCCTGTAGCAATCTGTTTTGGAGGTAATCACTATCCTTCAAAATTTACTAAACAATTACTGGATGGAAATTTTGCTTTAGGCACTGTGATTCCAAAACATGGTCTTGATGAACTCGATGAAAAATTATTTTCTCACATCATGGAGAGAAATAAGATTGCTACAGTTGCTCTGGTGGATTGGAATGGACTGGGTTCTAATAAACAAAAAATTATGAATTTTTTAAATTCAACAAAACTTGAAGTGATTAAACTTTGAATATTGAGAATCTTGTTTACAAAAAATTACTTGAAGTCAAGGAAGGTGAAATTACCTCCTATGGAGAACTTGCAAAAGCAGTTGGATTAAAAAACGGACAACGAGTTATTGGAAAAATTATGAATAAAAATCCATATCCTGGAATTGTACCATGTCATCGCGTTGTGATGTCTGATGGTAAAGTTGGTGGCTATGCTTATGGTGTGGAAATAAAAAAATCAATGCTTGAAAATGAGGGTATTAAAATTGATGATGGAAAAATTATTGATTTAAAAAATCACTTGCATAAATTCTAATTCTTTCTTTTAGCTATTGCTTCTTCCATCAACTGTCTGAGATGAGCTTTGTTTCTAACTGTGTTTCCGCCAACTTTTTTGTATAATGACCAAAATTCAGGATTTGTGATATCTTTTCTATCCTTTGCAATCTTGAGCAATCTTCTTAGTGAGCGTACTTTGGCAACATAGATTTCTTTTTTACCAACACGTGCACCCTTTCTTCCCTGTTTCGAACCTTGTTTGATACCTCTTTTGTTTTTCTGTTCTTTTTTGGTTTGTGCTCTACCTCTGGATGTACCAGTAAATGATTTGATTTTGATGGAATTTGCTGTAATTAGACTTCTAATATTTTCTCTTGTAATTGCATCTGCTACATCAGTTAAATGATCAGCATCAAATTTAATTCTGTGAACTCCTACCCCAGTAACTCTGGAGACGAGTCTTTTTTTAGCTTTAAGATTTACTACCACTTGCACTCACTCTCGCATTAAAGATTTTGAATTTGTGTTCAACAGCTTTTGCCACAATTTCTTTTCTTTTTCTTGTTCCAACACTATGTCCAAATCGGATTCCATCTTTTTTTGGATCTAATTTCTCCAAGTCTGATAAATTGTAAACTAGATTATCTGTAAATCCTGATGGGTGCAATCCTTTTGCAATTTTTGGTCCTCCGTATCCTACTTTAACTAATCCTGGACGACCTCTACTCTTTTGTTTTCTTTGATGATTATCAATTCCTTTTGGTTTTCTCCAACCTGTTTCTAATCTAACATATCTCCAACTTTCAGGTCTTACAAATTCAGGATTATGTTCTTTGATTTCTTTCCTTTTTGCAAGCTTTTCCTTATTGATAGGCATCAAGAACTTTCTTGAATTTTGGAATAAATACGTATCTAGACTATTTTCTTTTGTACTCAGGGTAAGAGATAATAAGGAAACTTGGGGCGGATCGAAATATCTTGATTAGAATCGTTCCAAAATTGATCACATTTGGAGGACTAAAAATTGACTGAATTTGTTGGAACCTTAGCCACTGAAAAATTCAGTTCTCAAATTAAAAATTTTGGAATAAATCCATCAAAAGTTCATAGAAATCTCTCTGTTGATGATATGGTCAGTTTGGCAGTTCAGCGAAATGAAGGTGTAGTAAATTCAACAGGTTCATTATCTGTGAACACTGGAAAATACACTGGACGTTCTCCTGATGATCGTTTTATTGTATATGATGATAAAACTCATGATACAATTGATTGGGGTAAAATTAATCATCAGTTCCCCTCAGGAAAATTTGAAAAATTACTTGAAAAGATGAAAAATTTTGTAGATAATAAAGAACTTTTTGTTTTTGATGGCTTTGTAGGAGCTGATGCAGAAAACAGATTACCAATTAGAGTAATTAATGATCACGTTTGGCAAAGCATGTTTTGTAGTAATTTGTTCATTAAACCTTCTACTGAAGAATTAGAAAAACATGAACCAGAGTTTACTATACTATGTATCAACGACTTTACCGCAGTTCCAGAAATTGACGGTACACGAACAGATGTTTTCATTTTGATTGATTTGACTAGAAAAATTGTTTTAATTGGTGGAACTGAATATGCTGGAGAAATGAAAAAATCCATGTTTGGAGTTATGAATTTCTTACTTCCGGACAAAGGAATTTTTCCAATGCATTGTTCTGCAAATATTGGTGAAAAAGGTGACACTGCATTATTCTTTGGTCTATCCGGTACTGGAAAAACCACACTATCTGCAGACCCAAATAGAAAATTAATTGGTGATGATGAACATGGCTGGTCTGAAAATGGAACTTTTAATTTTGAAGGTGGTTGTTATGCAAAATGTATTAACCTAAGTCAAGAAGCAGAACCTGAAATTTGGAATGCCATTAAACCAGGTGCATTATTGGAAAATGTTGTATTACAAAATAACGTTCCAGATTATGATGATAATTCTTTAACAGAAAATACTCGCGTTGGATATCCACTTGAATTTATTCCAGGTGCTGTAATTCCAAGTGTTGGTGGAAATCCTCAAGTAATCATATTTCTAACTGCTGATGCTCTGGGTGTTTTACCACCAATTTCAAGATTGACAAAAGAAGCCGCAATGTATCACTTTATGTCTGGTTATACAAGTAAACTGGCTGGAACTGAACGAGGAATTAAAGAACCAAAATCCGTTTTCTCACAATGTTTTGGAGCACCATTCATGCCTAGACCTGCCTCTGTTTATGCAAAATTATTGGGTGAAAAAATCAACCAACATAACACTGTAGTTTATCTTATCAATACCGGATGGTCTGGTGGACCATATGGTGTAGGCAAAAGGGTTCAGATAAAATACAGTAGGGCGATGGTTACTGCTGCTTTGACTGGAGCATTGAATATAGTCAAATACAATCATAATGATTTGTTTAATTTGGATATTCCTTCAGAAGTAGATGGAGTTCCAGATGAAATTCTTGATCCTCGAAATACCTGGACTGATAAAGACTCTTATGATTTATCTGCAAAAAAACTTGCTCAAATGTTTGTAGAGAATTTCAAAAAGTTTGAAAATGTCTCTGAAGAGATTATTTCTGCAGGACCTAAACCTGTTAATAATTAATTTCGCTTTACAATTCCAACAATTCCAATTATTGAAATTCCTAATAGGATCAAAATTATTTCCCTACTAATGATATCAAACTCAGATTTTTTTTCAGAAATTCCATTTACCTTTATGACATTAAATGTGGTTGTAGAATTTTCATTAAATCTAATTTTTGATTCAATGAAATATTCTCCATTTTCCATTAAATCATAAATAATTGTTTTATCAGGTGTTGCTGTGACTGTCTCTGTTTTTCCAGAATTTTGATTAGTAATTGTCATTTTTGCAAAACTCCAATCACTTGGTTCTATTATCTCAAAAATCAATTTGTCATTTTCTTGTTTTACATCCACAGTTGATGATGTAAAGTGAATAAGAAATGGAATTGTATATTTGGATTTTTCATCATTAATTAAAATTCGTCCATCATATTCTCCAAAATTATTTTCTTCACTTGAGAAAGTTAAAACTAAATTTTCTCCATCAAGTTGACTTGAAAATTTTATAAATTTCGGTCCAATGAATTCGATATTTAGTTTTTCATAATTTTTCTTTATTGTAGTGATTTCAATTACTTTATTAATTTCTAATTTTTCATTTGAAAAATTAAGAATAAAACTCGGTGGTGTAAAAATCAAATTTGCATCAAGCGCTTTATTGACATTCAATCTTCCGGAACCCACCTCATCAACTGAAAATTCATTTCCATAGGCATCTCTTACAGGCTCAACAGAGGTAAGAATAATTGATTCAATTTGATTATTGGTTAACTCTGGATATTTTTCCTTCATTAATGCTATTGCCCCACTAACGTGAGGTGCTGCAAAACTTGTCCCACTTGTAAAGTTGTATCCTCCATTGATGTGTGTTGAATTGATGTATGCTCCTGGTGCAACAAGATTGGGTTTTATGTAAAATGGAGAAACTGGACCTCTAGAACTAAAATGTGCTAAAAAGTCTGGATTAAAAAATAAATGTAAACTTGCATCTTCATTTAATTGAGAATTTATTATCTTTAATCCATCGTCTCTATCTATTGACACAACTGGTATTCTAGGTGAATATCCCTCATCAATAAATTCATGAATTAATTCACCAAAAAACACTCCATCAATATTGTTAAACACAATTAATCCTCTTGCACCAGCATTTGCTGCATTCGTTTCTTTTGTTGAAAAATATAATAATTCTCCTTCAATGTCACTACCTCTTTCAACAATTAGTATTGAATCATTTACATCAATTTTTTCTAATTCATTTTCTTTACCATATCCTCCAAAAATTATTTTTCCTGAAATTGGTTTTTCTAATTTTTTGTTACCTGTCATGGGAATTACTGTATATTGTTCTTCACCAATTTCTAATGTTGCAACTAAACTTGATGAAAGGTCATTGTATGTTGCACCAACAGTGATTGCGCTAAAACTTTTCCCTGGACTACCAATAGATTCAGATTTGGGTCCGTCATTTCCTGCAGCAGTTACAACTATCACGCCAGAATTTATTGCATCTCTTACTGCGTTATCGATTAAGGTATTTGTTTTATTTACCCCCAAACTAATATTGATTATATCTGCATCATCTTCAACAGCTTTCTGAATAGCTTTGATGATCAAATCTGATGCAACTCCTTCTCCATCATCAGAGACCTTGTATGCCAAAATTTTTGCTTTAGGTGCAACACCTTTAACATTACCGTCAGCAGCCACTATTCCAGCAACTAGTGTTCCATGCCCATTAGTATCAACTGGAGGTTCATTGGGATTTATGAAATTATATCCCCCAATTACTTTTCCTTCTGGACCCCATCCAAACAAATCTGGATGATTAAAATCTACACCAGTATCAATTACAGCAATCTTAATGTCCTTTCCAAAAATTCCTTCAGATTGTGAAATTTCATTTCCGATAAATGGGATGCTTCTGTCTAAATATGTATGAAAATCATTTTCATTTTGAGGAATTATTAAAATCCCGATAAATAAAATCATGAATCCAACAATACCAATTGAAATTATGTTCATGGACTTCGTTAATTCATGTAAAGTATAACGATTACCTGAAAAACAATAAATTGAATCAGTTTAATGTTGATTCATGGTAAAATACAGTCTACCTGAAATACCCTATGCATATGATGCATTAGAACCACACCTTGATGCTCGAACAATGGAGATTCATCATACAAAACATCATCAGACATACACAGACAAACTAAACGCAGCTTTAGAAAACTGTCCATCTGAAATTCAAGACAAAGATATTGTTGAAATTCTTTCAAATATCAATTCTGTTCCTGAATCCCAAAGAGGAGCAATCAACTTCAATGGTGGAGGATATGACAATCATAGGTTATTTTGGAATAACATGAAACCAAACGGTGGTGGAGAACCAGGTGGATCAATTGCAGATGCAATTAATTCCTCATTTGGAAGCTTTTCTGAATTTAAAGAAAAATTTTCATCCACAACCGCTGTCATTCAAGGCAGTGGATGGGGTTGGTTAGTGTTCAATCCATCATCTGGAAAAGTTGAATACAAATCAATGCCAAATCAAACCAGTCCTAGAACTGAAGGATTAACCCCTCTACTAGGATGTGATGTTTGGGAACATGCATACTATCTAAACTACCAAAACAAAAGACCAGATTACATTGCCGCATGGTGGAATGTAGTAAACTGGGATGAGGTAGAAAATAGATTTTCAAAAGCAAAATAAAGATTATTCTTTATTTTTTATTTTCTTTTCTTCCTTACTATGAATTTATAAGCTTCAGAATGAAGGTTCTCATAAATGAGTCAGGAACAAGCTGAACAATTAATGCAACAAATGCAAATGCTAGAGACTTATTTCAGTGATCTATCTCAGAGAGAGGCAACATTTCTTAATGTCTATAGAGAAACAATAGCTGCAATTGAATCAATCCAATCAATTCAAAAAAATCCTGATGCAGAAACTCTTGTTCCAATAGGAATGGGTACATTTTTACCAACAAAAACTAGTTCAAATAAAAAAATTGTTTTGAATATTGGAGCCGGGGTAGCAATTGAAAAAGATTTTTCATCAGCAATTAATTATCTTGAAGAAAGAATAAAAGAAATTGAAATCGCATTACAAGATACATCTGCAAAAAAACAAGATGCAGCTGGTAGATTAGAACAGGGAAGATCTCAAATTAATAATATGATGCAGGAAATGCAATCCTCAATGAATTCAAATAATTCGTGAAAACATTATGTTTGATAAACTTCGTAGTGCTTTTTCAAATGCTGCAAAGAGTTTCAGTGAAAAAGAATTAAACGATAAAGATATTGAAGATATTCTTTTTGAATTAGAAATTTCTCTTTTAGAATCAGACGTTGCTACTGAAGTAATTGATTCTATCAAAGAGGACCTTAAAAAAAAATTAATTGGAACTAAAGTTGAAAAAAATGAAATTGAAAAATTTGTGAAGGATAGTTTAATCTCAAAAATCTCCTCAATGTTTGATAATGCAGGTGAGATTAATCTCATTGAAAAAATTAAAAATAAAAAAAATGATGGACAACCATTTCTAATTTTATTTGTTGGAATTAATGGAACTGGTAAAACAACATCTTTAGCAAAATTAGCATATCTTCTTCAACAGGAAAAATTCTCAATTGTAGTTGCTGCAGCAGATACTTTTCGAGCAGGAGCAATCGAACAGTTACGTGAACATACCAACAGACTGAATCTAAAACTTGTAGCACAAAATTACAATTCAGATCCTGCGGCAGTAGCTCGTGATGCTGTATTGTATGCAAAATCTCACAAAACTGATTGTGTTTTGATTGATACTGCCGGAAGAATGCAAACAAGTGAAAATCTCATGCAACAAATTGGAAAAATTACAAAAGTAGTAAATCCTGATTTCAAAATTTTTGTTGGTGATTCATTAGCAGGAAATGACACTGTTAACCAAGCAAGAGAATTTTTTGAACATGTAAAATTTGATGCATCAATTCTTACTAAGAGTGACGCAGACGCCAGGGGTGGAGCTGCTTTATCTGTAGTATCTGTAACTGAGACACCAGTAATCTATGTTGGAATAGGTCAGGAATATTCTGATCTAAAAAAATTTGATAAACGAATTTTTCTTGAAAATGTCTTTGGTTCCATCAAAGATGTTAAAATTTCTGATTTTTCGTCAACACCAGAACCAACACCAGAACCAACACCAGAACCAACACCAGAACCAACAC